>NZ_JBFANH010000028.1:0-15758 GCF_040674755.1 Nocardia sp. NPDC049737
GATTCAAGAAGATCACCGGTACGCCGGTATCGGGCCCCAACTCGCGGTACGCGAACCGCGTTGCACCGACCAGCACGGATTTCGACGGCGCATCTGCATACGACGTGCCGCCCACACGAACACTCCACCCCTGCTGATGACGGTCGGAAACACGCTGAGTGGATCGCCGGTCTGTCATGACTTCCTCCTAATGTAAACCGATTGGTGTACCTTTGAGGGCGACGGTAGCCGACATCGCCTCACTTGTAAACAGATCGGTATACTTAGCTCATGGCTTCGCTGACCGGTACCCAGGCATCACCCCGTCGAGGAGGGCGTGGTGCGCGTCAGCGCATCCTGAACGCAGCTGCCGAACTGTTCTACACCGAGGGCATCAACGCCACTGGTGTCGAACTGATCGCGACCAAAGCATCCGTGTCGAAAAGAACTCTCTACCAACACTTCCCGAGTAAGACCGCGTTGGTGGAGGAGTATCTGCGCATGCTGCGACAAGCGGCGGGTGACATCACGGACACGCCGTCGCGGGAGTCCGATTCGGATCCGCGTTCGCGGCTGCTCGCGTTGTTCGACAGCCCAGATGTCGCCGATGCGCCGATGCGCGGCTGCCCGTTTCACAATGCGGCGGTTGAGGCAGCCGAGACCATGCCCGGTGTTCAAGCCATCGTCCACGCGTACAAGCGGAACTACATCGACGGACTCGCCGAGTTGGCCCGACAAGCCGGCGCGGCAGACCCCCAGCTGCTGGGCGACCAGCTCGCTGTCCTGTTCGAGGGTGCAGCCGTGTCCACATCCCTCGACGATCCGGCGCCCTGGGCACATGCCCGGGGAGCGGCGGAAGCTCTCATCAGCCAAGCAACAAACCGCTGAGCTCACCTGATCCATTCCGGATCCTGATAGCGCCACGACCCGTGTCCGCCGCCCGGAGTCGAGGCATACAGGGCAGACGCAGCCCGGCGACGTCTCGATGGGCGCACGTCACGATTGTGGATCGCCGCCCACGATGGCGACAGCAGCAGCAAGCGCTGCTCGCAGCGCCCGTTGCTGAGCTGCGGCCTCAGCAAACAGCCCCGAGGACCCGCCCGCCTCCTCAACTGCCACCATTTGGCAGGCCAGCGCGTCCGCCCTGCAGGCAGTCCGCGTGACTGTCACCGCCAGGCAATACTTTGCGGCGAAGTCGATGATCGCGCGGAACCGCCAGATCCCACCACCGGTCGATTCGAACTCGCTGATATCGATCTGCCGATCTCGCTCAACGCGAGGAGATGCGCCTCTGCCAGGCAAGCATGATCGGCATTCCGGCGATTTCGAGCACGACCGCTGCCACCGAGACGGGGCATGGGACGGGACCGGCAAGGCAAGGAGCAGGTCACCGATAGACCGCAGACAGCGGTGAGTTGCCGCTGTATCGGCCCGGCGGATACGACGCCGCCATGATGCGCCGTGTTCGCCGTCTCGATCCTTCGCACGGATGCCCGGTAGCCTCGTTTCACAAACCCACGGCAGTCCGAACAGGGAGGTGCGCGGCTCCGATGCCGAAACCAAGCAAGGAAGCCGCCACTCGATTGACGCCAGATCAGATCGTCGAACGGTTGGTCGAGGCGGCCACGAGACTGCTCGCCGAGAAGGGGCCGTCGCAGATCAAGGCACGGTCGGTGGCCGAGGCCGCGCAGGTATCGACGATGGCGGTGTACTACCACCTCGGTGGCGTGCCCGAGCTACTCCGAGCCGTCGTCGAGCAAGGATTCCGAGACCTCGGCCGAACCCTCGTCGCAGTTCCACCGAGCGAAGATCCGGTCACCGATCTGTTCGCGATGGCGCTGGCCTATCGCGGGTTCGCCCAAGACAATCCGCACCTCTACGACGCGATGTTCGGCCTCTCGACACGTGGAAGCTATCGAGCACTGGAAACCTCGAACTCCGGCGCCATCAGACGCTCCAAGGAATTCCAGTCGGACTACGCACATCTGGTCGAGACATGCACTCGACTCATACGCAGCGGCCGCGTTCGCAGCGACGAGGACCCCGACGCCATCGCCACCCAACTCTGGAGTTGCGTTCACGGATTCATCACGCTGGAATTGGGCGGTTCCTTCACCCACGTCCAAGACCCCGTCCGCTTGATACTGCAACCGATGACAGTGAACCTGCTGGTCGGGTTGGGCGATACGACTGAGTCGGCGAATGCCTCCGAGACCGCCGCATCGCGCTCACTGAGCACCGACTCGAAATAGGCGGACAGCCACCGAACGACGGCGGCATCGGCATCGGCATCGGCATCGGCATCGGCATCGGCATCGGCATCGGCATCGGACCATGACACCGCAATCGTCGGCGCTATTGCCTTCGGTCTATAACGAAGTTATCCTCGGCTGATGCAACGAAGCTTGGCGGGACGACGACTGGTAGTTACCGGAGCAGCACGCGGCATCGGGGAGAAGGTGGCACGTCTTGCCGCCGCCCGCGGCGCGCGCCTGGCCTTGATCGGACTCGAGCCCGAAAAATTGCGCGCACTCGCTGCCGACCTGGGCCCCACCGCATGTTGGCGGGAGGCCGACGTGTGCGATGGCACCGCGCTGCGATCAGCAATCGATGACTGCGCGGAGATCATGGGTGGCATCGACTTCCTTGTCGCCAATGCCGGAGTAGCGGCCTACGGGACCGTGCGGCAGATGGACGAGGCGTCGTTCGATCGAGTTCTGGACATCAACCTCAACGGCGTCTTCCGCACCCTCAAGCACGCGACACCGCATCTCGAGCGCACCCGAGGCCACGTGCTGGTCATCGCGTCCGCACTGTCCTTCATGCCCCTGGCAGGAATGGCCTCCTACGCTGCGAGCAAAGCCGGAGTCGAAATACTCACCCTGACGTACCGCCAAGAGGTGGCGCACCTCGGTATCACGGTCGGCGTGGTCCACCCCTCGTGGATCGACACCGATCTCGTCCGAGGCGCGGAAGCGGACCTCCCCTCTTTCCAGGGAATACGCGAAAAGCTGCCCTATCCGGGCAATGTCACCACGAGCGTCGATGAGGCAGCCACCGCGATCGTCGATGGACTCGCGCGCCGGCGTGCCCGCGTCTACGTACCGCGCGCGGTCGCCGTCGCCAACTGGGCGAAAGGCGCCGTGAACTCACCGCTGACCTGGCGTTGGGCGAGGCGCTTCGCGGCCGAACTGGTTCCGACCATGGAGCGTGAGGTCGCGGCACTGGGGCGTCATGACCAACTCACGCCGGGAGCCGACAAAACCCGTCCGGCACAACACCCGTAACCATCAGAAAGTGACGCCCTTGCCGCCTGGCTACGGACTATGCGATCGAGGCCACGCCGATGGCCCTGCTCATCGAGGATGTATCGGCCGAGGATTGAGCGCGTCGCAAGAGTGCAGTGCCGCCTCATGCGAGGCGTGTGCCCGTTCCCGCTCATCGCCGAGCCCGACCGAAAGGTTCACGCCCATCGGCAGCATCACCTGCACAACCGGGTCGCTGAAATCGGCGAAGTGCTCGGCCAGCTCGAGGGTGATATAGCCGTGCACGAAGCTCCACAACTGGGCGGCGACGACTTCGGGTTCCTGCTGCTCGATTCGGCCGGAGTCCAGGAGCCGCTGGCACGCTTCGACCATGTGCGCGTAGGCGTCCCGGAAGGCCGGCGACCGCCCGCTGAAACGTATGTCGGAATCCCCCATCGGCCGATATGTCGCGCGTGTGGACAGACCGAACATCAGGTCATAGAGGTGGGGGTTCTCCCGGGCGACGCGCCGGCATGTCAACGCCATCGTGAACAGATCCGCGATCGGATCCGCGGTCACCGGCATTCGGGAAAATGCCAGGTCGAGGTCCTTGAATCCCCGGTCGACGACAGCTCGAACGAGTTCGGGGATCCCACCGAAGTGGCTGTAGACCACCATCGTCGACAGTCCGGTCGCCGACGCCACAGTCCGCGCTTTGATGGCCGAAGGACCCTGCTCGGCCAGCAGACCGATGGTCGCCTTGACGAGCCGCTCCGGCACGCTTTCGCTGGTCGAATCCTCTGACACGTTCCTCATATTTCCACCCGACTCCACAGCTCGCCCGCCCCGCGACGGTACGACTATTGCCACACATCATGTAACTTCGTTATATTAGCCTTGTAACTTCGTTATTGGCAGCTCGGCCAGGCACCGGCTCGGCCTGCCGATCCCAATCCACTTGCATTACGGAGGCAGAGTCGATGAGACAACACAGCAAGGGCCACCTCGATATCGAGGACCGCGGCGCAGTTTTGATCGCCCGCGTCGACGGCGGCCCGCATGGATTGTTCGGCCTCGAGATCGCCAACCAGCTGGAAGCGTTGGTGGACCGCGTCGACGGCGACCCGAACGTGCACGCGGTCGTCTTCACCGGGGCGCATCCCGAGCGGTTCGTCAGCCACGCCGATGTCCGCTGGCTGCAGGAGGGAGGCGCCGCGGTGCCCTCGGTCAACCGACTCGGAGCCTCCGTTCTCGCGCGTACCGCGAAGAATGTGGACCGGGCCCGCCTGGGCCCCTTGGTAAACCGGACCCCGATGGGGCCCGCGGTCGAACTCGAGCGCCTGCACACGACGTTCCTTCGGATGAATCGCAGTGGCGTCATCTTCATCGCCGCTCTCAACGGTTCGGCACTCGGCCTCGGGGCGGAGTTCGCCTGGGCGAACGACCTTCGGGTGATGGCCGACGGCGACTTCTTAATCGGCCAACCGGAGGTCCTCCTCGGCATCATGCCGGGCGGCGGTGGCAGCCAGCGCCTGACTCGCCTGATCGGCACGCACAAGTCCTTGGTCGCGATCCTCGAAGGTAAGCCGTTCACACCCGCGCAAGCACTCGCCAACGGGGCCGTCGACGACGTGGTCCCACAGGACCAGGTCGTCGCGCGGGCGGTCGAACTCGCAGCCCACTTCGGCTCGCGGACAAAGGGATCGGTCGAAGCCATCAAGCGAGCGGTGTATTTCGGCGGGTCGATGTCGCTGACGGACGGCCTGCACGTCGAGCGCACCGAGTTCCTGGGCACCGCACTGTCGAAAGACGGTCAAGAACTGATGCTCGACTACATGCAGAGCACTGAATCCAACGGTGAACTCCCCCTCTACAACCCCGACATTTACAAGCAAGCGCTCGAACTGGGCATTGTGCCCGGGCGTCGCTCGACGAACGGACGATGAGACGACCCATGGCCGCCGAAAAGCCCTTTACCCGTCAGGACGTCTACTTCTCCTCCGGCACCAGCACATGTAGCGCGTGGCTCTACCTGCCGACCGGCGTCACCGCGCCACCCGTCGTCGTCCTCGGTCACGGCCTGGGCGCGACCCGGGAGATGCGGCTGGACGCCTTCGCCGAGCGGTTCGCCAAGGCCGGGATCGCCTGCCTGGCCTTCACCTATCGGCACTTCGGTGACAGCGGTGGCCAACCTCGCCAACTGCTGTCGATCCAGCGGCAGCTCGCCGACTGGGATGCCGCCATCGACTACGCCCGGGCTCGCCGGGACGTCGACGGCACACGAATTGCGGTCTGGGGCAGCTCCTTTGGCGGCGGCCACGCCATCACCGTCGCTTCCCGCCATCCCGAACTGCGAGCGGCCGTGGCCCAATGCCCGTTCACCGACGGTTTGGCCTCAGCGCTCGCGCTGGGCCCGGTCGCATCGCTCAAACTTGCTCCAGTGCTGGTCCGAGACCTGACGGCCATGATCCTCGGCCGCGCACCGGTGACGATCCCCCTGGCCGCACCCCCCGGCTCCCCTGCCCTGATGAACGCCCCGGACGCGCTACCCGGCTACCAGGCGCTGATCCCCAACGGGACGACGTTCGTGAACGAGGCTGCCGCGCGGGTCATTCCGACGATCGCCGCCTACCGACCCGGACGCGCGGCAAAGAAGATAACCATCCCGATCCTGTTCTGCGTCAGCAACACCGACACTGTCACGCCACCCACGCAGACCCTCCGATACGCGCGCACGGCGCCCCGAGGGGAGATCAAGACCTACGACGCGGGCCACTTCGACTTCTACCTCGGCGATGCCTTCGAAGCGTTGGTGCGTGACCAGGTCGAGTTCCTGACCCGCCAATTCGCCCCGGCGCCCGCCCCTTCGATTCCCGAACCGGATCGCGTCACATCAAGGTAGGTACGCTCGCGATGAATTTTGCTTCTCTGCCCGACCGCCGCGCCGAGCTGGACCCGCATGGGCCCGCGATCGCCGATGGGTCCCAGTCGCTGACCAATGCCCAGCTGCTGGACCGCGTTCGAGCGGCATCTCATCACCTTCGAGAGCTCGGGATCGGCCCCGGCGACGTCGTGGCTCTTCAGTTGCGCAACCGCCTCGAGTTCGTGCTGCTGCTGTTCGCGGCCTGGCGGCTCGGCGCCACCATCACCCCGGTCAATCCGAGCCTGACCGATAACGAGGTCGTTCGACAGCTCGACGACTCCGATGCCCGCCTGTTGGTGGTGGAGGACGACATAACCCCGGTCGGCGGCATCACCACACTCGCGGTGGGTGACCTGCCCACCGAGGTGGCGGATATCCCTGAGCCGACGTCCGCACTGGACCTCCTGCATCGAACGGCGCTGGAGTGGGTCCAGCAGCCGCAGGTGGACTCGTCCGCCCTGGCCCTGCTCATCTACACCAGTGGCACCACGGGCGTTCCAAAGGGCGTGATGCTCGATCACGCCAACATCGATGCCATGGCGCTCATGGGAGTCGAGGCACTGGTGGTGGGACCGACCGACCGGTGCTTGTTGATCCTGCCACTGTTCCATGTCAATGGGATCGTGGTCAGTATCCTCACGCCGCTGCTCGCCGGTGCGAGTGTCGTCATCGCGGGCCGGTTCGATCCCCGAACCTTCTTCGACCTCGTCGAATCCGAGCGTCCCACCTTCTTCAGCGGGGTGCCGACGATCTACAGCATTCTTGCCGCGCTCCCGGACGGTGTCCGGCCCGATACCTCGTCATTGCGTTTCGCCGTCTGTGGCGCGGCACCAGCCTCGGCCGAGCTACTGACCCGATTCGAGGCCCGATACGGATTTCCCCTCATCGAGGGCTACGGGCTGTCCGAAGGAACATGCGGCACAACGATCAACCCGCTCGCGGGTCCACGCCGCGCCGGGACAGTCGGACTTCCGTTCCCGGGACAAGAGATTCGGATCGTCGACGACTCGGGCACCGAGGTCGCGCCGGGAGTGGACGGTGAGCTCGTCGTGCGCGGGCCCAACGTCATGCGCGGCTATCTCGGCCGTCCGGACGACACCGCGCGCGTGATCGTCGACGGCTGGTTGCATACCGGTGACGTCGGCCATGTCGACGCGGAGGGCTATCTGACACTGGTCGGGCGATCGAAGGACATGATCATCCGCGGCGGCGAGAATATCTACCCCAAGGAGATCGAGGACGTCCTGGTCGGCGACCATTCGGTACTCGAGGCGGCCGTGATCGGCGCACCGGACGAAAAATGGGGCGAGATCGTCATCGCCTACGTCCAACCTCGCCCGGGCTCGACGATCGATCCCGCGGCTCTGAAAGAGCTGTGCTCCCGGCAACTCACGCACTACAAACGCCCTACCACGTTCCTGGTGGTCGATGCCATCCCTAAGAACGCGGTCGGCAAGATCGACAAGGTCTCACTACGGACAGACCACGCTCGAGCCGCTGGATCGTGACCTCGTCACGCTCGCGGGGTGCTGCGAGGGTGCCCGCCACAGGATCCTGCGGCGGGGCATTTTTTAATGTGCGATGTCCAACAGCGTGAGGACATTCCTGATGCCCTCCGCCAGCACGTCGTCAGCGAGCTGTCGGTCGGCGAGCGCACGGGAAAGCTGCAAGGTCCCGGCCAGGAGACAGCCCGGCCAGCGGCGCTCATTCGCAACGTTCGACCCGAGACCCAGAGGCCATCAGCGAGGCCGCGCCTCTACCCGCGCAAGAATCCGGCTCGAGGCCGACCTGATCGAAAGGAATATTTCTATGACCGCCCTGCACGACCCGCTGACACTGCCCTGCGGCCAGGTTCTCCCCAACCGGATCATGAAGGCCGCGTTGAGCGAAGCGCTGGGCAACAAGCAGAACTCCCCCGACGGCCGCCTGGAGCAGCTCTACGCGACCTGGAGCCAAGGCGGGTACGGGCTGCTCATCACCGGCAACGTCATGGTCGATCGCGCGCAACTCGGCGAGCCGGGCAACGTCGTCATCGAAGATGAGCGCGACCTCGACGCGCTGACCCGCTGGGCCAAGACGACCAAGGACGCGGGCGTCCCGATCTGGGTACAGCTCAACCATCCCGGACGCCAGTCGAATCCCCTCGCACTCGGACATACCCCCGTCGCCCCCAGCCCGATCCCCCTGAACCTGCCCGGCGCGACCATCCCTCGTGAGCTGACGCCCACGGAGATCGAGGACATCATCGAGCGCTTCGCGGCCGCTGCGGCCGTATGCGAGACGGCGGGCTTCGACGGCGTACAGGTGCACGGCGCGCACGGATATCTTGTGGCACAGTTCCTTTCGCCGTTGACCAACCAGCGCGATGACGCCTGGGGTGGTGACCCTGAACGACGCATGCGCTTCGCGCTCGAGGTCGTCCGCCACATCCGCGCGCGAGTGTCACCCGGTTTCGCGGTGGGCATCAAGCTCAACTCGGCCGACTTCCAGCGCGGCGGTTTCACCGAGGAAGAGTCCCGCGGCGTCGTGGCGGCACTGGCGCGCGAGGGCCTCGACCTGATCGAGGTCAGCGGTGGAAGCTACGAGGAGCCGGCCATGATGGGCACGGCCGCGGCCAGTACGCGGGCTCGAGAGGCCTACTTCCTGGAGTACGCCCGCACGGTCCGCGCCCTCGTCGGCGATATCCCGCTGGCGGTCACGGGCGGTTTCCGGTCCCGCACCGCGATGGACGATGCGGTCCGCTCCGGTGAGTGCGATGTCGTCGGCATCGGCCGACCGACCGCGACGACGCCCGACGCCGCCGACATAATCCTCGCGGGGCGCGCGCAGACCCTCACCGCGCACCAGATACAAGCCGGAATGCGCGGCGTCCTGAGCAAGGTCACCGATATCAAGGGGCTCGACGGATTTCTCGACCTCGGCTGGCACACAGACCAATTGCACCGTGTGGGTGCCGGTCTGGAGCCGGATCTGAATCGGGGTCGCATCGCCACTGCTCTCGCGCTGCTACGCCGCAACGGCCGGGCGTCTTTCGGATCCAAGCGCGGCCTGTAAGTAGATACCCCGAAAACTCCTGACTTCGAAATAGATTGCCCCGCAAACAATCCTGGTTGACACAACCGGACAGGAAAGGGTTCAACCCTCTGGGTAACCTTGATGAGTTCGAGCGGCGGCGGGATCACCCTTGCGATACTGATGGATTTATCACGGAGCCGGATCGCGATCACGACGCCGCCGAACACGAGCTTTCCAGTCAGTCGCCGCGGATGGTGAAGTCTCAACATAGGGCATGACCAAGGGCGATCGGTCCTCAGCACGCAGCGACAGCCGAGCCTCGACCAGGTAACACACCGCTACTTTGCCCGCAGCTACCTGGAGCCTAATAGCAAGACGAATCGCCGTTCAGTCGGCATAAAACTATGGACGTCGGGCGACGAAATTGGCTATATGTGGAGGAGAGTGGGAGTCGAGCTCGTCCGCGCAGTCGGTCAGAGCTTCCGTCATAAGCTCGATACGCTCGCCGATCGGAACATTCATCAGGGACGGAAGAAAGGTGACTCGCGATCCATGACTATAGAATCCATCGAGCGTGAAGCGAAATGCTTCACTAGGCACTAATGGTAGCGGCCAGGCCTCGATCTCGATATCAACGAAACCAGCCGCGTGTAGCTCCGCCGCTTCCCAGGCCGTATCCGTAAATTGACCAGATGCCTCGTCGTTCCGAACGCCAGGATCAATACCACGACGTGCAACGGTGGATTTGAGCTTGTTGACGTAAATCTTGCCAAACTTATTGTACTCGTTCCCCTCAATTCTCATCTCGCCAAGATATTTGGTTAGGTTGAATGCCCATTTACCACCAGGTTTGAGAACATCATATATGGCGCGATGGAGTGACGGTCTGTCGAGAAACGTATAGTAGTAAGTGAAACTGGACAAAACTTCATCACATCCGAGGAACCCCTCCTCTTCTGCAATCGTATAGATATCTTCCGCCTCACCCTTACGGAAGGTGATCGGACATGGATAGGATCTCGCACGCGCCCGCTCGAGCATCGGGACGCTCGGATCAATGGCTAACACACGGCCCGATCTCCCGACCTCTTGGGCGATAATCTCGGTAGAGAAGCCGCTGCCTGCGCCAACATCAACAACAACACCACCAGAAGAGATTCCCGAAACCGCCGTTAACCGTTCTGCCGCCGCCGAATAGAGTTGCCCGTACTTCTCATTCAGGTGTTCATACTGGGCCGGGTAACTGGCGGACAGAGAGTTCCAATCGAATACTCGAGATGCCCAATTTCGCATATTGCGCCTATACTATTGTAGCGGACTTCAATTTTCAACTATGACCATACGTACGTAACTTACTTCAGTCGGCCGATCATAGCTTGGGCGAATCCTGTAACCAGCGCGGCAAGGCCGAAGGTTATGACCCCCGTGAGTACGTTCGTCGCAAATGCTGCCGGAATAGCAATGACCGCACCTCCCGCAATCGCGACGACCGGCTCGATTGCGGACGACCAAATTCGGTACGTCACGCAGCCGCTAATTGTCCGCCCTTGCCGCGGCTCCCAGCTTGTATATGAATACACTGCACGTCCGTCGATCTCCGCGGTGCGTTCAAAGGCATGAAGCGAGGTTTCGTTGCTGTCGACGCTCAGGCTCGCACCTCTCGGAAAACTGAGTTTAGTCTCGAAATAGCTGGTTTGAGATACGAAAGTGTACGTCCAAACAAAGGTATGACTCGTAGAGAATAGACCACGGCGCGTTATATCTATCGAATTTTCGAGTGAGTAGCTGAATACTAACTCGATAACCCTCCCCCCTACGCAGTCCGCCAAATCGAATACCACATTGGTGCAGGCAACATCGGACGATATCTCTGCTTGCTCAATGCGATATGCCAAAGGATTCGGAAGCACTCGAATGTCAAGCGCGAACGGCGGCCGTCGGGGCGGATGCGGAATACGCCAAAGATATTCTGGTGTTCCTCCTTGTAGATCGCCTAGGCGAAGTACAACCCGGATTCTTCTGGTGAGGTCGCCAGTCTCCGATAGGTCGCTGTCGAAGACCACTGCGACCAACTGATGCGGGGACGGGGTGGCGCCACCGAAGGCCGTATCCTGCTCGCGCAACTGGCGGTAAATTGCGCGCTCATTGGCTTGTCGCCGTTGAGCAGGCCGCGAGTGTTCGCTACTCACCATCAGCCCCCCGCCTACATTGAGATGAGCAACAGCTCGCAGAGTCTCGACAGTCCGATCATAGCCAACAGACCCGCGGAACAACCCCATCCTGGAGGTCTGAATCGTTGGTCCCCCATGGCGCAGATCGCATTTGGTCCAGTGGTTGTGGTTGAGGCACTCGGTGCACGGCACCGCCACCCTCAACTCCAAGATCGGCAGCACGGTCATCGTCGTGGTTACACAGCACCTGTTGCAATCTGCTACGGAACCGTCGACTTATCTGAACGGCAGCGGTTCGTGGTCGGGGTCAGCTGCCCCGTAGCATCCTCGCTCAGCACCCAATTGCCTACGGTTGCACCGAGATGCTGTCCGGCCGCTCACTCGGGCGGCCGGATCAAGCTTGTCAGTTGGCGGTCGCCGGTTCGCGGCTCGCGGCGACGAACTCACCGATCGATGCGTCGACCGCTTCGCGCGTGCGAATCGTCTGGGGCAGTAGCCCGTTCGCGGCGAGTAGGTCCGCGGCGTGCTGCTGTTCGTCGAGGAATTCCTCGGTCACCGGGCCGATGCCGAACGGCCGCCCGCGCAGCGCCGCCTCCCATGCATCCAGATCGGCGCTGCCACCCCGGGCGACGATGTCGTCGACGAAGTACTGGGCGGCCGCGCGCGGGTTCTGCACGATCCACGCATCGGATTCCTGCAGCGCGGCAATGATCGCCGCGAGGGCTTCGCGATTGTTCTCGGCGAAGTCGCGGCGGGTGAACCACAGCGAAGGATGGCTGAACAGCGATTCGGTGTCGATCAGCGTCCGCAGTTCGGTGACGGCCTCCACGGCCGTCAACCCCGGGTAGGCGCCGACCCAGGCATCGAGGTCGCCGGCAATCAGCGCGGCGCCACCGTCGTGCACGTCGGTATCGACCGGTTCGATATCGGCCCAGCCCAGTCCGGCCTTCTCCAGCGCGAACAGCAGCAGCGTGGTCTGCCAAGAGCCGTGGGCGATGCCGACACGCTTGCCCTTCAAATCGGCGACCGATTCGATGCCACTGTCGGCCTTGGTGACCAGGCGCCCGTTCTCGATGCGCGGACCGGAGATGCCGACGTAGACGATGTCGCGGCCGTGGGCCAAGGCGGTGACCGGCGGGGTGAAGCCGGTGCCGATGAAGTCGTAGCCGGGATCGGTGAACAAGAAGTCCGAATGCAGCGACGGCAGTGCGGTTTTCACATCCACGCGCTCCGGCTGCGGCAGAGCGCGCAGGTCCACCCATTCCACCTCGGGCAGGGTCCGCTCGAGGATGCCGCGGTGGCGCAGGACGAACAGGGAGTTGTTGTGCGGGAAGTAGCCGACACGAACGGTCATGGAAAGGCTCCTGGGGATACTGGGGAGTGGTGGTCAGATCAGGCCGCGGCGGCGGGCTTCGTCAGCGAGGCCGGTGCGACCCCACTGGACGGCGAGGTTGGATTTGTCGAAATCAACCGAGCCGCCGAGTGTTTCGGCGATGGCCTGATATTGAGCGCCTTCCTCGAGCAGGACCACCAGCTTGGCCAGCTCCAGCAGTCCGGCGCGGCCGATAACGTTGGCGCCGCCGTTGGCTTCGAAGATGGCGATCAGGTCGGGGTCCCGCGTGAGCTGGTCGAGAATGAAATCGCCGGCGCCGATGCTGCGGTCGATATGCGGCGGAATCTGCCGCGACAGGGTCAGCCGCTGCACCGCGGCGTAGCGGATGGGGAATACGCGGTGAGTCTGGGCCCAGCCGCCCAGCCACGGGCTGTGCACGTGCACCACGGAGGTGATCTCCGGGTGCGCGCGGAACACCTTGGCATAGCCGGTGACGAACCCGGCGGATCCGGTGCCGGAGAGCACGTCTCCGTCGAAGCCGGCCACGACCGGCACGACGGTGCGGTCCTCGGCCCACGGGCCCGGTTCGTTGAGGGCGACGGCGATCTCGGTGCCCGGTACGCGTTCGACGAAATTGACGGTGCCGTTGCCGGTGACGGTGCCGGTCTCACGCAGCACTCGGAAGGCCTTCTCCGCGTCACGGGTCGCGGCGACGACGAAGGCCTGCACGGTCTCGTCGAGCCGAATCTCGGTGGTGGTCATGGCTTCTCCTAGTCAGGCGTGGGTGAGCACGGGAGTGCTCGGGGTGGTCAGACGGGTGCGACCCAGCAACGGCAGAACTTCCTCACCGATCCGGTAGGCCTCTTCCAGATGCGGGTTACCGGCCAGAATGAAGGCGTCGACACCGAGATCGATCAACTCGTCGAGGCGTTGGGCGACCTGTTCGTAGCTGCCGACCAGACCGAAGGCGGGCCCGCCGCGAATCAGGCTGAACCCGCACCAGACGTTGGGCTGCACTTCCAGATCGCGGTAGCCGGTGATGGTTTCGGGCACCCAGCCTTTGATGCGGGCCGCACCGACCGAATCACCTCGGGCGGCGCGGTTGGCAGCGTCGCGATCGACGAAGGCCCAGCCTTTGCGAATCTCGGCCCAGGCCGCTTCCTCGGTGTGACGGGCCACGATGTCGATGCGGACCGCGAATTTCGGGGTGCGCCCGATCGTTTCGGCGTGCGCGCGCACCCCATCGAACTTGGCGCGCAGATCGGCGTAGGGCTCGAGCCAGGAAAGATAGTAGTCGGCGTGACGGCCGGCGGCCTGCACTGCTGCACCCGAGGACCCGGAGAAGTAGACCTCCGGGAACGGTTGCCCTGCCAGGCCTGGCGGCAGGGCGGCGGCGTCGGTGCCGAAGAACCGGCCGGCGTGGGTGAAGGGCTGTCCGTCCCACACCCCGCGCAGCACGTCGAGGAATTCGCTGGTACGTGCGTAGCGGTCGTCGTGGGATACCTTGTCGCCCCACCACAATTGGGCCGGGCCACCGCCTCCGCTGATGATGTTGTAGACCAGTCGTCCGCCGGTGGCGCGTTGCAGGCTGGCCGACATGCGCGCGGCCTGCACCGGATGCAGGAACCCGGGTTGGAAGGCGACCATGAACCGATAGGTGGTGGTCTCGCGGGCCAGCGCAGCGGCAAAGGCCCACGGGTCCTCGGTCACTGGGAACGAGGGCAACAGACCGCCCAGGAATCCGGCAGATTCACTGGCTTTGGCGACAGCGGCGACGTGGTCGATGTAGCTGTAGCCATCGAGTGCGCCGCCGCGCACGGCCGGGGCGATATTGCCCGGGCCGTAGCCGTTGGCGTCGCCGCGGTTGTAGCGGCGCGGGGTACGCAGGGAGGCATGGTCGCCTTCCATGCCGATGCGCCAATAGATGTCGATGCTCATGCCGTGGTCTCCTGCAGGGTGCGGCCGGCCGGATCGGCCAGGAACAGCAAATGCTCACCGGCGCGGTGCACTTCCTCGATGTGCGGGTGCCCGGACAGCACAATGCTGTCGAAACCGGCGGCCTCGTAGACCTGCAACTGCTGGGCAACGTCCTCGTAGCTGCCGACCAGGCCGACCGGCTGCGGGTAGCCGAGCTCGGTGAACCCGGCCCAGCGGGCACCGTCGAGACTCAGCGACCGCGCACCGGGACCGTCGGGATGTACTTCGCGCCATTGGCGTTCCGCGCGCGCCCATGCCTCGTCCTCGGTTTCGCGGGCGATCACCGGCAGCTCCAGCCCCGCACGCACACGGCGACCGGTCTCGGCGGTGCGCTCTCGCAGCTGCGCCAGCGCTGCGGCCGGACCGTCGGTGGATTCGGTGAACAGGTGCACATCACCGTGGCGGGCCGAAAGATCCAGTGCCGGCGCCGAAGTGCCCGACAGGTACACCGTCGGGAAGGGCAACCCGGACAGGATGCCGCGGAAGCCGCCGTCGATCACGTCGTAGTATTCGCCCGCGAAATCGAACCCGGTGCCTTGGAATCCCGCGCCGGGCACCGGGTCGGCATTCCACACACCCCGCGCCACGGTCAGGAACTCTGCTGCCCGCGCATACCGGTCGTCCCCGCTGACGCGGTCGCCGCGGGTACGCGCATCCTCGGCGTCGGTGTCGACGGCCAGCCGCCAGCTCAACCGTCCCGCGGATAGCCGTTGCAGGGTGGCCGAGACCTTCGCCGCGTACACCGGAGTGCCGAAAGCAGGCTGGAATTCTACGATCACGCGCGCGTGGCGGGTGGCGCGCAATGCACCGCCGGCCACGATCCACGACTCCTCGCCCAGCGGGTCGTACGGTGCGAGCACACCGTCGAGGCCCGCCAGCTCGGCGGCGTCGATCACCTGGTGCAGATCGTCGAAAGGCCCGAAGTGCCCGGGGCGTACATCGGTCGGTTCCCGGTCATCCGGGCGCGCACCGAAGCGCCCGCCGGCCGGTGTCGGGACCGGGTCACCGAATCCACCGCGGTGACGTAACTGCGGGCGAGCTCGGCGGCCGTCACCATGGCTGGGCAGCCGCCACAGATACTCGGTCATGCGGTGTCCTTTCTGGCATGCCCGAGG
>NZ_JBFANH010000028.1:15858-120860 GCF_040674755.1 Nocardia sp. NPDC049737
AGCCCTCCGTGGTTACGCACGCTGCCTCCTCCGGGCCCTGACTCGGTCATGCGGTGTCCTTTCTGGCATGCCCGAGGAGCCCTCCGTGGTTACGCACGCTGCCTCCTCCGGGCCCTGACTCGGTCATGCGGTGTCCTTTCTGGCATGCCCGAGGAGCCCTCCGTGGTTACGCGCGCTGCCTCCTCCGGGCCCTGACTCGGTCATGCCGCGACCTTCCCGGTGGCGACCAGCTCCCGCGCCCGCGCCAGTGGCTCGTGGGCGACCCAGGAGTCGAGGTCGAAATCGGCGGCCAGGAAACCGTGGGTATAGAGGAACTGCTTCTGCACCCCGAGTAGTTCCACGCGTTCGGGATCCAGCGAAGGATGCAGACCACGATGGAACTCGGTGCCGTAGGCGGCCACGACTCCCTCAGGCCCGGACAGGGTTTCGCGTTGCAGCACCTCCCGCACACCGTCGAGATTGTCGGTCGCCCAGTCCGCGGCCCGCAGGCTTTGAGCCAAGAACCCGATCACCGCGTCCGGGTTGGTGTCGAGCAGATCCTGATGCACCGTAATCGGGCGCGGGGTGCCGTTGTTGACGCGCAGACGTTTGGTGTCGGTGGCGTCCAGGTCCACCGCCACCCGCAGCCCGTGCTGCGCGGCGACTTCCTGAGCGCGGGCACCTTTGACGTAGATGGCGTCCACCTCACCCCGCAGCAACTCCTCGGCGCCCCAGGTGATGGACCGGGCACGCTGCTGAACCTCGGTGCGCACCTGCGGATCCCGCTCCACACCCAGTTCTACGACCTGCACGTCGGCGAAGGTGAGCCCACCCAGTCGCAGGGCACTGTTGAACCCGTGCAGTGCCATCGCTCGCGGGAAGCTGCGCGCCTGATCCTGCGCCCAGGCCGGGATGCCGATCCGCAGCCCCGCCAGTTCGGCCGGTGAACGCACCGGCGACTGCGGGCCGGCCAGAATGGCCTGCGCTTCGTCGATCCAGGTCAGCCCGATCAGCCGGGTCGGTGAGCCCTGAGCGCGCGCGGCCAGCGCGGGCACGTTGCCGCCTTCACGCACCAAACCCTCGAGAGTGTGGTCGAAGTGGCGGGCGGCCAGCTCCGGGCCGGCGTCCTGCAGGACCCCGAAGTCCAGGCCGTGGGTACGGGCGATCTCGCCCAGCCAGCCCAGACTGTGAGCCAGCCCGCTGGCGGTCGGCACCGGGCAGCGGGTGTACCAGAGGGTGCCGGCGGGATCGGGCTGTGCTGTGTTGGTCATCTATGCTCCTGAGTTCTTCGAGGGCGCGGTGCCGACGCCGAGTTCGGCGAGGAAGGCCGCGCGATAGCGCAGCGCGGCAGGGTCGTTGCCGTCGCGCGGTTGGGCCAGGTCGATCTCGGTGTCCACCGCGAACCGGCCGTGATCGAGAATGAGCACCCGGTCGGCCAGGCGCACCGCCTCGTCCACGTCATGGGTCACCATGAGTACCGCCGGGTGATGGCGGGTCACCAACTCCCCCACCAGGTCCTGCATCTGCAACCGGGTCAGCGCGTCCAGCGCGGCGAACGGCTCGTCCAGCAACAGCAGTTCGGGTTCGCGCACCAGCGCCCGCGCCAGCGCCGCACGCTGGGCTTCACCACCGGACAGGGTCGACGGCCACTGCCGGGCCTTACCGTCCAGATGCACCTCGGCCAGCGCGCGCAGGCCCGCCTCCCGGGTCTGCTTCGAACGGCGTTGCCCCACCGTCACATTGGCCAGCACCCGCTTGGACGGGATCAGCCGCGGCTCCTGATAGACGGTGGTGCGCACCGTCGGCACCAGTACCTGCCCGGCGTCGGGGGTTTCCAGGCCGGTGAGCAGGCGTAGCAGGGTGGTCTTGCCGGTGCCGCTGGGGCCGAGCAGGACCACGAACTCGCCGCGGCGAATGGTCAGATCGACCCCGTCGAGGACGATCTTGTCACCGAAGGCCTTGCGCAGTCCGGTGATCCGCACGGCGACCGGCGCGGTGGCACGCGGTGACTGTTCGACGGCGGTCATCGGATTGCCAACTGCCGCCGCCAGGGCATCGCATACCGTTCGGCCAACCGCACCACGGCGTCGAAGATCAAGCCCAGCACCGCGTACAGCACCACGCACAGCACCATGTAGTCGGTGCGGTTGTACTCCTGCGCCAACGTGACCAGATAACCCACCCCCTCGGTGGTACCGACCTGTTCTGCGGCGATGAGGCCGGTGATGCTGATGGACAAGCACACCCGCAGCGCCATGAGGATCCCCGGCAGCGCCGAGGGCAGGATCACCTCCAGCACCAGCCGCGCCCCGCTCAAACCGAATCCGCGCGCAGCCTCGACCACTTTGCGGTCCACATTGCGCACTCCCAGATAGGTGTACGCGTACATGGGCGCGATTGTGGCCACAGCGATGAGTGCCACTTTGTACAGCTCGTCGATGCCGAACCAGGCGATGAACAAGGGCACCAGCGCCAGGAACGGCACCGCGCGCACGATCTGCATGGTCGAGTCCACCAATTCCTCACCGAGGCTGGACAATCCGGCGAGCAGGCCGAGCAGCAGCCCGACACCGACGCCCAGCCCGACACCGAACGCGGCCCGGGTGAACGAGGCCACCGCGAAGTCGAGCAGCTGGCCATTGCCCAGCAGTTCGGTGAACGCCGACCAGACCTTGGGCGGTCCGGCCAGCACCTGCGGCGAGAGCACACCGGTGGCCGAGCCGATCCACCAGGCGGCGACGATCAACGCGGGCAGCAGCACACGCAGCGGTACCGACAGCCAAGCCGGATGTGCTTTCTCGACCCGAGTCCGCGGCGGAGCCAACGCACCGAGGTCTTCCTCGGCGACGGGGACTGTGAGCACAGCCATGTCAGTGACCCGTCTCGAGTGCGGCCAGTTGCTCAGGAGTGAGCTTGGCCTTCAGGTCGTAGAAGATGTCGGAGGCACTGATCTTGCGGGTAATCACGCCGTTGTCGGCGAACAGATTTACTACATCGGCCAGATCGGTGGCATCGGAGTCGGCCGGCAGCCGCGGCACGGTCGCCTCCGCCCCGACCCGCAGAGCGTCGGCCAGGCGCGCACCACTGATCGCGCGCGGACCGGTCTGCTCGAAGACGTTCTCGAACCCGGCGGGATTGTCGTGCTGCTGAGCGGTCAGGCTCTGCAGCACTTCGAGGTACTTGGCCGCGACTTCGGGCCGCTTGTCGAGGATCTCGGTGCGGAACACCACCACCGAGTTGTCCTTGGAGCCGATGCTTTGTTCGGTGGCGATCTCCACGCCGCCGTTGGCCTTGGCCTCCTGATACGGCACCAGGAACGACGCCCACGCATCGACCTTGCCGGTCGCGAACGCCGAGGCGGCGTCCTTCTGCTGCAACGGAACTCGCGTCACCTTGTCAGCCGGGATACCGGCCTGCGCCAGTGCCTTGAGCAGGATGTATTCGCCCTTGGCAGCCGGGTTCACCGCGACCCGCTTGCCGACCAGATCCGCGACGGAGTGGATGCCGGAATCCTTGCCGGCGATGATGCCGCTCTGATCCTTGCCCGCCGGGTCCTGCACCGCGACGATACGCACGGCCACGTCCTTGGACAGCGCGCCGACCACCGGGCTGAACGCGGCACCGGAGACATCGAGTTCCTTGGTGTTGAACAGTTTCAGCATGGAGCTGAATCCCGGTGTGGTCGTGACCCATTCGACCTTCGCGCCCAGCGGTGCGAGCGCCTTGTCGAAGGTACCGTCGCGCTTGGCCACCGCCAGCGGACCGGAATTGCCGGGGTCGGCCACCTTCAGTACCAGCTCCGCCCGCGAGCCCGCCTCGGTGGCGGTTCCCGAGCTACACGCCGCCACCAGAGCAACGACGGGGGCGAGCGCGAGCGCGAGACGCCAACGGCTTGGCCTGCGCGTGCAGAACATCGTGGAATACCTCTTCCGAGTCAGGGATCGAAGCCGATCAATGAGCAGCGACAGTAGGGGCGCAGCCGCGGCGTTGCGAGGTAATGCTTTCCGAGGATCGGAAGGCTTGACACGTACACAATGGAAGCGTTATTGGACACCTATTTTCGGTCGACCGGGTGAAACACAATCTGCCGCCCCGCTTTTCGCTCGCCGTGAGCAGAACCCAGATAACGCCACAGTTTCCACATATCGGAAAGGACTGTCGCCCAGCGGCACCGCCGCGCCGTGTTACCGTCCCCGGCGTGGAAGCTTCCGGAGTGCAGACCGTCGCCCGTGCCCTGTCTGTGCTGGACTGCTTCCGCGGCGGCGAGGAACGCGGCGTATCAGAGATCGCCCGCCAGCAGGGCCTGGCGGTCAGCACCACCCACCGGCTACTGAGCGCCCTCGTGCAGGCCGGATTCCTCGACAAGAACGAAACCTCTAGCCGCTACCGCATGGGCGGCGCCCTAGCCGAATACGGCCAGATCGCCTACCGCCAGCACCGCATCTACCTCGCCGAACCCAGCCTCGAACAGCTCGCCACCACCACCGGCGCCAGCGCCTCGGTCGCCATCCGCCACAGCATCCACGCCGTACTGCTGGGCACCAGCCGCTGGCGCGACAGCGACGGCCACCGCCTCATGGGCGTTCGACTTCCCCTGCACGCCAGCGCCCTGGGCAAAGCTTTGCTCGCCTGGTCCGACACCCCCGACGACTTCCTGACCACCCTGCCCTACGACGAAGGCACCGCCCGCTCGGTCTCCACCCCCGCCGAACTGCGAGAAGAACTCACCCGCACCCGATCCCGCGGCTACGCCTACAACGACGAAGAACTCGACCCCGACTTCCGCACCATCGGCCTGCCGATCCTCACCCCAGCTGGCGACGCCCGCTTTGCCCTCGGCCTGCGCGGCCCCACCACACTCATGATCCCCGAGCGACTCCCGTTCCTCGTCGAGCTGGCTAAAGTGACCGCCACCGAGATCGCCACCCGCTTCGCCGCCGACCAGACCGGCGAATGACACCCGAACACATTGCCGTGCAAGGTATCCATGAGGTTCCCTGTCAGAGGTTGAACCGGTACCGAGCCGTCGACGACCGCTCCAGCAGGTCCGGACGCGCGTCGCGTGGCGGTCGGGCTGACGACAGCGAGTCCTCGACGCGAGAGGTCGACGGTCCGGTGGCAACGACCAGGTTGGCGCCATTACCACATCGGCGCGTCCCCTCCTCAGAAGATCGGCCCACAGTCTCCCAGACGACGAAAATCCTTGTGATCAAGCTGATTTCATCTCACCGTTCAGGAACAGGCGCGCACGCACGCGGGTTGCCCTTGGCATGACTCTCGGAATTGCGCTCGCTGCCTCGAATTCGGGCAACTACGTCGACCAGATCGTGGCGCAGGCCCGCTCGGTCGCCGAGCTGGGTATCGGGTCGGTGTGGTTCGGACAGCGGATGGACTACGACTCCCCCGCCCTCGCCGCCATCGTCGGCCGGGAGGTGCCGGGCCTACAGGTCGGCACCTCGGCCATCCCCGTGGTCGGCCGCCATCCGCTGCTGGTTTCCTCTCAGGCGCAGACCGCCCAAGCCGCGACGCACGGGCGCTATCACCTGGGTCTGGCCGTCGGTTCGGCGCTCGCCGCCAGCGCGTTCGGCACAGCCTTCGATCGGCCCATTACCCGCTTGCGCGAGTTCCTCATCGGGTTGCGGGAGTTGCTCGACACGGGCACCGCCGGCTTCCACGGCGAACTGCTGACGGTCACACCGCCGCTGCCGACCGCGGTTCCCGGGGCAGAACCGCGTGTACCGGTGTTGGTGGCCGCGATGGGGCCGCAAGCATTACGCGTCACCGGCGAACTCGCCGACGGCACCCTGCCGTATCTGGCGGGCCCGAAGACCTTGAGCGAGCACATCGTGCCGGTGATCACGCAGACGTCGGAAACCGCACCGCGCATCGTCGCCTTCGTCCCGGCAGTCGTCACCGCCGATGTCGAGGGCACCCGTGCGACGGCGGTGCAACAGCTGGCGTTCTACGAGCAGGTGCCGTCCTATCGCCGGGTCATCGAACTCGAAGGTGCCTCGCGGGCAGCGGAACTGGCACTCATCGGCGACGAGGAAACCATCGCCGCCGGAATCCAGCGCTACTACGACGCAGGCGCCACCGAGGTCGTGCTGACCACGACGGATCTGGCCGGCCCGGACGATCAGCATCGCACTTGGGCGCTGGCCGGGGCACTCGCGGCAGACCGGGCCGGCTCCTCGTCCGCTGCGGCCCTGCCCGGGTTGTAGGCATCGCGCCATCGGCGAACTCGGCCCGGGCGCACCCGCGCACGGCGTCGCCGACCAACCCGAAGAGTGGCGAGGCTGGCGAGCGCGCACAACGCGGTGGTTACCAGTCCATGCGGTTCCAGGCGCCGACGCTTGTCGATGTGGCCTGGTCGAAGGCTCGTTGGCAGATCTCGTCGATGATCGGGTTCTTGGCCAGGTTGTAGTCGGCAGGAGTGTCGGCTGTCAGACCTTGGAACGGGCCCAGTTCGATGTCGAACGGCACGGACGGCCGCGGCCGCGCCAAAGTTGATGATCATGGTGTAGCCGAACATGGCGGCCGCGCAGATCGCGATGAACTGGTCCCCACACGGCCCATGTCTGACGCTGAGCACGGCCGGCGCGTCATCGGATGCGATCGGCATGGACGCGCGGAGATTGCCTCCGGCCAGGTGGACGTTGCCCTCGTCGGCGACACGGAAGGCGGGCCTCGCCTGAGGTGTCGGTGACGACGGTTTCGTGCCGGCCAGCGCCTACGCACGCTACGGCTACTGGGCGCGCCGACGACGAATCCCCGGCTGGCTTGCCGCCCGGACTGCGGCAGCATGGTGATGGCGAAGGGGCAGGCATGTTCGTGCTCGAGAGCGCGGAACACGCCCGGTGCCGCGGCGCCCGGATCCACGCGTGGGCGCAGGGCTAGGCACCTACTGCGGTGTACCGGGTTTGGTGCAGACGAATTGCATGACGTCGATGCGGCCACAGCGAGCGTAGTCGGCGCATCCAGTCAAATACCGGATGCAGGCGTTGTAGGTATCGGGTCCGGCGAGTTCGATGGCGCGGTCGCGGTGCTTGTGCAATGCATCGGCCCAATGGTCGAGGGCGGTGGCGTAGTGCGGTCCCACCGACTGCATGTCGGTAACGGTGAATCCGGCGTCTTCGGCGTATGCGGTGACACCTTTGGGATCGCGTCCGCTTGGGGGCAGTAGCGGGCCGCCGCCGAAGATGGTTTCGGTGAGGAACCGCATGAACGCGTCATCGGTGCTAGTGTGTTGAATTCCGTGTCCACGCAGTTCGTCGCGATTGTCGCCGACGATGGCCTGCAGCAGCAGCACTCCATCGGCGGGCATTGTGCGGTAGGCGAATTCGAAGAACTCGCCGTAGCGATCTCGTTCGAAGTGTTCGAACGCGCCGATACACATGATCCGGTCTGCGCGGCGGTCGAATTCCTCCCAGCCTTGCAGCCGCACCCCACCATAGGGGCGCCCTCGGATCACCCGGTCGACCAGCAGATTCCGCACATACCGGTACTGGTCACGGCTGGGAGTCAGCCCGATCACATTCACCCCATAGGTGTCCATAGCGCGCAACATGGTCGAACCCCAGCCACAACCGACGTCCAACAAGGTCATCCCCGGCCGCAGATCGCACTGGGCCAGAGCGAGGTCGATCTTCGCCAACTGGGCTCGTTCCAAGGTGTCGTCTGGCTGGGGGCAGAACGCGCGACTAGGGGTAAGGGTCGGGTCGAGGAACAGTGCGAAGAACTCATCCGGCAGCTCGGCGCGGGATCGGACCTCTGCGAAGGTCGGCTCCCCCGATAGGTCGGTGATCTTTCGATGGGCCTTGCTGAGGCTCTGGGGGCTCAAACGTCTTCCTCCTGGTTTTGCTGGGCGAAGCACATCTCCTTGTGCCCATAACACAGCGGAAGCGATAGACTGACGGTCTCAATCTGAGACGCGCGTCATCCATTGAGATGGCCGCCACCATGGGTTGAGCAACAAGCACCGAGGTATGAGCAGATGCCGGATCCTCGAGCCGACGTCGCCGTGAGCCTAGAGAAGGCGCGCGAACAATTCCTCACCGTGGGTTCGCTCGATTTCCCGCCGGTGCGCGACACTGTGCTCGATTCGTGGTACCGATCGCGCGCGCTGCAGATCCATCCCGACCGTGTGGAGCTGCCTTATGTGCGGGACCCGAATCTCGACTCCCCGCTGGTGAGCGCCGCTGCGCCGGTACTGCGGCGGCTCGCGAGCGACCTGGCCGACCAGGCTGTCAGCGTCATCCTGACCTCGTCGGATGGGCTCTTGCTCGAGCGCTACGCCGCCGATGCCACAATCATGCGCACACTCGACGGTGTGCAACTCGCTCCCGGCTACAGCTATGCCGAGGACTTCGTCGGCACCAACGGAATCGGCACCACCCTGGAAACAGCCACCCCGACGTTCATTCGCGGCGGCGAACACTATCTCGGCACCCTCGGCGGGCTCGCGTGTGCAGGCTCGCCCATTCGCCACCCGCTGACGCGCTCGATGCTGGGCGTCATCGATCTCACCTGCTGGGCCAGCAGATCAGATCCGCTGCTGCTCGCCCTCGCCAACAGCGCGAGCAGCCAGATCCAGGACCGGCTCCGCGCGCTCGCCAGCGAAACCGAGACCGCGCTGCTGGAGACGTATCTGCGCCAATGCCGCCAGTATCCGCTCGGCGTGCTCGCGATCGGTGGCGACGTGGTGCTGATGAACCACTACCTGCGCCAGGCTCTCGACCCGCACGACCAAGGAGCGTTGCTGCAATATTCGACCGACCTGGTTCGTCCCGGGGCCGTCGGCGCCCTCCTGGCCCCGCTGCCGAGCGGGCAGACCGCGAAAGTGACAGCAGTCGAACGTATTTCGATACGTGGCAGCAGCTTCAACACAGTCCTGCACGTTCAGCTGCTCATCGACCGCGCCGTGGACCACCCGATCGCACACGGCACCCTCGCATTGCCCGGCATCGCCGGTAGGAGCAGCTCGTGGCGGCGTAGCTGCCAGCAGGTCGAACGCTGCTGCCGGAATCGCGAATGGGTGGTCATCGATGGCGAAAAGGGTTCCGGACGAACAAAACTCGCGAAATCTGTCGTCGCGCATGTCAGCCCCGGCAAGATGGCCCGGGTGCTGCGGACGGCCGACTTCGCCGACACCGAGGGACTGCTGTCCGCGCTGCGCACCGAAACCGGCAACAGCAATTTCAACGTTGTCATCAAAGATATGGACCGCCTGCCGACCGAGGCGATCGAGCCGATCGCGGACATACTCCAGACCTGTGCCGGTCGCGGATGGATCGCGGCAACAATGCATTCGGCCACGCCCGCTACGGCTCTCGATTCGCTGCTGCCACTGTTCAGCCAGACCGTCGGCGTGCCCGCACTCCGGCACCGCATCGAAGACCTCGAAGAGCTGGTCCCCTTCCTGCTGGGCGAGCTGACCAACGGCGCCGAAGTCCGGCTTGCCCCGGACGCCATGCGCCAGCTCAACAAGCTATCGTGGCCAGGCAACGTCGCCCAACTACGCCGGGTGCTAGCCGAAACCATTTCACAGCAACGATCCGGTCTGATCCACATCGACAGCCTGCCACCACAATGCCATTCGCTGACCCGGCGCAAACTGAGCCGGATCGAGGCACTGGAACGCGACGCGATCGTGCGCAGCCTGCAGGAGAACAGCGGCAGCAAGGCCGAAGCCGCCGCGGCACTAGGGATATCGCGGGCGACCATCTACCGCAGGATCAAGGACTTCGGCATCGAGTAGGCACAGTTGCCCGGATCGCGCCCGACAGACATCAATCAGTTGAACCAGTACCCGCACCGCGCCAACACCGCCCGCTTCATCGCCGGGCTGAACTGAGCCTCAACAGCGAGGTTGGCTGCGAACAGGTATCTGTTGGCATTCTATCGGTAGCAAGCCACACCCTGATCTGGTGACACTGTCTTCATGCGGAGTGGTCCTCGGTCACGCAGAGCACCCGACCGAACCGCATGTCATCGAGACAGCGTGCCTCGACGCCGCGGCTCGAGAGAGAAGGAGAAACGCATGGCGACGTTCGTCCTGGTGCCCGGCGGTTGGCACGGTTCCTGGTCGTTCGAGGCGGTGGTTCCGCTGTTGGAGCGTGCCGGTCATGCCGTTCACGCCCTGACCCTGACCGGTCTGCGGTCAGACGACGACGACGCGTCGGTTGCGACCGCCAACCTCGACACGCACGCCGACGACGTATTGCGGCTCCTCGATCGTGCCCACATCACCACCGCGACCCTGGTCGGTCACAGCTACGGCGGGATGGTGATCGCTGCCGCCGCCGACCGCGCCCGCGGCCGGGTCTCACGCCTGGTGCATCTCGACGCATACGTCCCGCGCGACGGCGAGTCGTGCTGGTCTTCAACGACCGAGCGCTACCGACAAGTGTTCGCCGCCGGCGCTGCGAGCACCGGCTACGCCGTCCGACCGCCGGACGGCGGCGATCCTCGCCGCCGTCCCCATCCCCTCGCCTCGTTCTTGCAAACGGTCCGGCTCACCGGCGCGCTCGCCCAAGTCCCTCGCAAGGAGTTCATCTATTGCTCGGGATGGGAAGACACGACGCCGTTCGCCGAACTCCGCACCCGACTCCAAGCCGATCCCGAGTGGCAGGTCCACGACCTCCCAACCGGCCACGACGCAATGCACGAGGCCCCGGATGCCGTCGCTGCACTACTGCTCAGCGAATGAATCGCGAATGCCTCGACCCACAACCGACCGGCCTGCCACTGACGGCAGGGTGATTGTTCGAGCCGCGGCTGGCGCGATAGCGCGCCTTGGGCATGGCGCCATGGCTCTAACTCCCGGACAGGACTCCGTCGACCACGACGCGGACCAACTTTTCGGGAAGATCCGGCGTTATCGGTCTGCCCGTCAAGATCACACGCAATTGGATCGAGGCGAATAATGGCTCGAGTACATCAACGGCGGCGATTCCGGGCCGGACCTCACCGCGGGTGATCGCGCGCTCGACGACAGGCGCCATCGCCCGAAGCCGGGTGTCGAAATACAATCGCCGCGCCTCGACCACAGCGGGGTTGTCCGTCGGGACAACACTCATTTGCAAAAGAGATCGCCCGACCGGACTGCCGAGATAATCACACGCCTGTTTCATGAGATCCGTCAGATCTTCGCGGAGCGAGCCGTGGTCGGGTACGACCAGCGACGCCTCGCTACGCGCCGTCAGCGCGTCGAGGATCATGCGTTCGCGGGTCTTCCAGCGACGATAGACCGATGTCTCGTGTACGCCGGCGAGCCGAGCGACCGCCGCGACAGACACAGCGTGTACCGGGGTGCCATTCATGATTTCCGACAGCACCGCGTCACGGACGGAAGTAACGATGTCTGTCGTGCTCTTGACCTGGGATGACACGCTCAACTCTTCAGGCATTCGCGCAGTATAACGACGCGAGAGCGCATTGCCCGGCAGTGGGATTTTATTGAGATTTTACCGAATGGGACTGGAGTTGAACGGCGCGTCGAGCCGGACGGGTCGGAAGAAATCTGGATCTCGAATTCGATTGTGGGCAAGTAGATCCGGACCGATTGGAGGAAGCGCTCGCCGATCTTGTCGTGGCGCATCGAATGCTCTGCACCAGGGTCCGCCGGATGACACTCAGCACCGGATGGCACCCGACAGATGATGACCGCATCGCTGTCGGCAGGTCGTCGCGATGCTCGTTCTGCCGCGTGCAGAGCCTCGAGGATCGCGCGCAGAACGCGGGTATGCGCGAGGCGCTACGCCCCCTCCCAGGTGGATCCGCTTCGCCACCACCAGGTTTCGACCCCAAACCGCAACCCCCTACTACATCTGACTATGGATGAGTTGAGTCACAGCAACTCGTGTTGCGCAGTTGGGCCGACCCGATTATGGTCATACGCAAGTCGACTTGCGCGATGTCAGGCGGGGCCGGATAGGGGAGATCCTCGAAGCACTTGTCGTGTTGTGCATACGGTGACTATGCGGTAAGGAAACGCCGCGCCTGGAAGAAAGTCGACTTGAACGCGACATTGCCGTCGCCGCGTTCGACAATGCTGTCGCTACGTTCATTGCAAATAATTGGCCCGCTAGAGCCGTATCTGCACAGTGAATCGGAGATCCTGATGAGCCTCGAAACGGACGTGTACGGCGACATCGCCGACTATCTGGAAAACCACTACAGCATCGAGATCGACAAGGTAGACCCTTCCGCGACATTCGAGGAACTGGGTCTGGATTCGCTCGGCCTGCTTGGCATTGCGGACATATTGGAGCGAAAGTACACGATTTCGCTGAATGACGAGCGAATCGCCAGTATCAAGACTTTCGGCGAACTCGTCGATACCGTGCGGTCACGCTCGGAGGAATCCAGCGCGAAGTCCCTATAGAGGACCGAGTGTCACATTCGACAGCATTGGAGAATTCGGTGACCGCATATATCACCAGTACTGGTCGCTTTCTTCCGGGCGAGCCGGTAACAAACGACGAAATCGAAGACTTTATTGGCAAAGCGGGAAACGCGAGCTCTGCTCTTCGGGACACGATTCTCGCCAATAGTGGTATCAAAACTCGCTATTACGCCCTGGATCGGGAACAGCGAACTGTGTTCTCGAATACGGAGTTGGCCGCTCGGGCGGTGGAGGATGCCGTCGAGCGATCGGAGATCGCTGCGGAAGATTTACAGTTACTTGCCGCCGCCACGACGCTACCGGACCTGATGGGACCGGGTCACGCGAGTATGGTCCATGGCCGCCTCGCATATCCGCCGTGCGAGATCGTCACCGCGCACGGCATCTGCAGCTCGGGAATGATGGCGCTGAAGAACGCCTACTTGCAGGTGGCAATCGGCGAGAAGGCAGCCGCTGTCGCGGTCGCCAGCGAGTTCGCTTCTCGTGGATTCAAGAGCAGTCGATACAAGTCGCTGGAGAGCCGGACCGAGGAAGGTTCGCTGCCCATGGAGACCGCGTTTCTGCGGTATATGCTCTCCGATGGCGCGGGAGCGGCGGTCGTCCAGGACAAGCCGAGATCGAACGGGGTGAGCCTGCGCATCGACTGGATTTCGCTGACCTCGTACGCCAATACCGAGAAAGCGTGCATGTATTTCGGCAGCGAGTCCAACGATGCCGAGAAGACCTGGATGGATTATCCGAACGCAACGGAAGCCGCTGACGCCGGTGCTCTGGTCGCACGACAGCGACTCTCGCTGCTACCACATCTGGTAAAGGTCGGTATCGACGAGTATGAGCGTTTGCTGAACGACGGGAAATTCGACCCGACTACTTTGAAATGGATTCCGGCGCACTATTCGAGCGAGCGGATGAAGTCGATGGTGCTCGGCGAATTGTCGCGGCGCGACGTTCCACGGCCGGGGCCCGAGGTGTGGTACAGCAATCTCACCCGGGTCGGGAATATCGGCAGCGCAAGTATTTTCGTGATCCTCGACGAAATGCTGCGCGACGAGCTCATCACGCCGGGCGACACGCTGCTGTGCATGGTCCCGGAATCCGGGCGTTTCGCGATTTCGTACATGCATCTCACGGCAGTGGGCGGCACGGGCTCATGAGTGCTGCGCCTCGGGATCTGCCCGTGCGGGACGTCGGCGCCGAACCGGCTGTGATCGCGGTGTATTGGTTTTCGCAGACCGGACAACTGCGTGAGTGTCTCGAACATTTTCTCGAGCCACTGGTAGAAGCCGGTTGCGACGTCCGGTGGATCGAAGTCACCACCTCCGGTGACTTTCCGTTTCCGTGGTCACTCGGTCGTTTCTTCGGGGTATTTCCGGAGGCCGCAGACGCCGAGGCGACCGTGGACATCTCCATCGAGGACGGCGGTCGACCAGCAGGCGATGATGTAGATCTCGTGCTCGTCGCGCACCAGGTGTGGTACCTCAACCCGTCGATTCCGATGCGAACGCTGGTGCGGCGCTACCCCGATCTGGTGACCGATCTGCCGGTCGTGCAGTTCATCGCATGCCGCAATATGTGGGCGTCCGCGGCGGTGAGTATGCGCACCATGCTCACCGCCGCGGGTGCTCGCCAAATCGGTGTTATCGCGGTTACGGATACCGCCAATCAACTTGTGTCACTGTTCACCACCCTGCGGTGGTTGTTGTTGGGCCGGCGGGAGGCGTCGTTCGGTCTGCGTGCCGCCGGTGTGCCCGATGCCGAGCATCAACGGCTGCGTCGGCTCGGTCGGCAACTGGTCGAGGCAGGCGCTGCCAGCGGCGAGCGGGTCACCGCTGTGATGCCCGAGGTGTTGGTGCGGGCCGAATCAGCACGCGAAAATGCCGCGGTGATCGGTCCGGACCTGCTGGCCGGCGCGGCATTTCGATTCGCGGCAGGACGGATCCGCCGCCACACCAGGCCCGGTGGGATCGGTGAGAAAGCAGCACTGGCCGTTTTCGTCAGCGCGCTGGGTTCGGCGATCGCAATCGGCCTGCCGGTAGCCACAGTGGCGCGCATCGCTTTTCGTCATCGAGTGGACGCCGCCATCACTAAGTATCTCGACCGCACGCTGTACGCGGTTGCCGACGACGGCGTGCCCGTGCGGCCTCGACACGGGGTGCCACTATGAGTGTCGACGACTGCGAGGTATTGATTGTCGGTGGTGGTCCGACCGGCCTGATCGCCGCACATCTATTGGGCCGCACGGGGATTCGCACCCACCTGGTGGAGAGCCGATCGAGTGCGTCCACACATCCGCGGGCCACGATGGTCAATGTTCGCACCGCGGAAATACTGCGGGACCTCGAACTGCTCGGCCCGGCACAGGAGGTCGGCACCAGTCTGGAGGCGTCCAGTCGGGTCAGTTTCCACACCACCCTGGTCGGTGCTGAACTCGGCGAGATCGACATGGTGGGAGATGCCGAGAAACTCATGCGGACGGTGTCGGCGAGTCCAGTGCTGCCGCTGATCTGTCCGCAGAACGAGTTGCAGACGCTCTTGCTGCGTGAGTTACCCAACTACCCCTGCGTCAGCGTCGAGTCGGGTGTGGAGATCACCGATCTGATCGTCGACGCCGATGGGGTCGGCGCGGTACGAGCGGACAATTCCGCGCTACGCGCTTCCTACGTGGTCCTCGCCGAGGGAATTCACGGTCGGTTGCGTGAGCGCGTCGGCATTACAGTCCAGGCCTGCGCACCGCTCGGAACGATGTTGGACATCCATTTCACCGCCGATCTCGGCTCGGCGGTCGCAGGCAAGCAGAGCGCCCTGTACTGGGTCATCAACGATGACATACAGGGGGTGCTCATCACCGTCTCGCCGCAGCGCGGTACCTGGCTGCTCGAGCTGACCGGCATCGACATCGACCCATCGGCGATGCCCGACAAAAGCGAATGTGAGCGCCTGGTCCGAATGGCGATCGGTGCGGCCCACATCGACATCACGATCGAGTCGGTCCGGACGTGGGCGATGGGTACGACGGCCGTCGACCGGTGGAGTGACGTCCACCAACGGGTATTCGTGGCAGGCGACGCGGCGCACAGCTTCCCGCCGACCGGTGGCTTCGGCATGAATACCGGCATCCAGGACGCGCACAACCTCGCGTGGAAGCTGCACGGTGTGCTGCGTGGCTGGTCGAGTCCGCGGCTGCTGAACACCTACGAACCCGAGCGCCGCCGCGTCGCGGACTTCAACGCCGCGCGCAGCGTGCACAACGCCGTTGCCATGGACGAGTTCTTCACATCGGCACGGTCGCTGATCGGATCCGGAAAGGGATCCGACCCCGAGATCAGCGAGGCCGCCGCACTGGCCGACGGCATCGAACGACAACGGCCGCATTTCGACTTCTACGGTCAGGCAAGGGGATTCGTCTACTCCACCGACGAAGACCACCCGCAACCGGTTGTCGCGGACGTGGTCGACTATCACCCCAGAGTGATAGTCGGTGCCGTCGCACCACATCTGTGGCTGGAAGAGGATGGCCGACGCACGGCCGTCGCCGATCTGACCGACGGGGCCTTCGCGCTGCTGACTTCCGTCGAAGCCGCGCCCGAATGGCGGGACTCGTTCGGCGCGTGGGCGTCGGTGCTCGGTGACATACCGCTGCGGGTATGGCCGGTGTCCCCGGTACCGCGTTCGGACGCCTTACACGATTTCCGCGACGACGCCATCGGGGTCTTCGGTTTGTCCGACGCGGCGGCAGTCGTCGTGCGTCCCGACGGCCACATCGGCGCGATATTGCCCGGTGCGGATCCGCACGGCGAATTGGCCCGATACCTCAACTCGATACTCGGCGAGAAAGCAGTGACCGCATGACCGACATTTCCCAGGACGAGACCTCCGGCGTCGATCCGCAGCTCGCCGCGGATCTGCTCAGCAATGACCGGGGTCGGGTCAAGCGCGCGATCGAGAGCATCTCCGCACAGCGGCTCGCGGACCATCTCGAGACCGACACCGGCACAGCGGGTTTGGTCGCGGCATTCGATTTGATGCCGACGTTCTATCGCGGCGGTCTGCCCGAGCGTGCGGTGATTCGCTGGGCCGTGACCCGGCGCTCGCAAGGCAAACTCGAACGCGACGTCGAGCTGACCCCCGACAGCTGCACAATCGGCGAAAAGGGCGCCTTCTCCGCGCAACCGGCGGCGACACTTACCGCACCCGCATCGGCGTTCGTCGCGCTGGCCTGCGGTGCGACGCGCGGTGTCGAACTGATGTCGCGGGGTGATCTGCGGGTGGCGGGCAACGTGCAGCTCGCGATGAAGATGGAGCGCCTGTTCGATCTCGAGCCGAATGCGACATCGTCATGAGCGCGCCGAGCCTGCCGCGCGCGGTGACCGCGCGGCGCAGGGTCGCCATCACCGGGATCGGTGTGGTGTCGCCGGTGGGAAACTATCCCGGCGTGCTGTGGGACAACCTGCTCGAAGGTCGTTCGGGCGTCAGCCCCATCACCACGTTCGACGTTGCGAACAAACGGGTCCGGATCGCCGCGACGGTCGACGATTTCACGGCGACGGACTGGATGGAACGCAGGGACGCCATCCGGTTCGATCGTTTCTGTCAGCTCGCGATGGCAGCCTCCGACCTGGCACTCAAAGACGCCGGTGAGCTCAGCGCCGATCCGTCGGACGTTGCGGTGATCATCGCCAGCGCACTCGGCGGGGCCGACACGATTCGCACCACAGTCGGCAACGACCCGGACGGTGAACGGATCCCACCGACCTTCATCCCCGTATCAATGTCCAATGTCGCCGCCTCGGTGGTGGCCCAACGCCACGAATTCGGAGGGCCGAGCTACTCGCCGAGCAGCGCGTGCGCGTCCTCGGCCGACGCCGTCGGCCAGGGCATGCGGATGATCAGAGACGGATACGCCGACGCATGCGTCGTCGGTGGATCCGAAGCCTGCGTCAATCCCGTTATGCTGGCGGGCTTCGCCAGTATGCGGGCACTGTCGCGGCGCAACGACAGTCCCGAGCAGGCCGCGCGCCCCTTCGACGCCGACCGCGACGGATTCGTGTTGGGCGAAGGCGCAGCGGTGCTGGTGCTCGAGGACATGGATCACGCTCTCGCGCGGGGGGCGACCGTATACGCCGAAATCGCGGGCTACGGTCAAACGAACGACAGCCACCATCTGACCGCACCGCGGGCCGATGGTTCCAGCGCCGCTCGGTCGATTCGCAGCGCGCTGCGCGACGCGGGCATCTCGGCAACCGATGTGGACTACGTCAACGCCCACGGCACGGGCACAGTCCTCAATGACCGCGCGGAAATGGCCGCATTGCGTGCTGTTTTCGGTGCCGATCTCGCGAAAACCGTTGTGGGTTCTACCAAGTCGATGACCGGTCACCTCCTCGGCGCGGGAGGCGCGTTGGAGGCCGCCATTGCCGCGCTGGCCGTCAAGACATCGATGATCCCGCCGTCGGTCAATCTCGACCAGGTGGCCGAGGACTGTGCGGGCGCAGCGTTCATCTCGGCGCCGACCGACTCCGATGTCGCTGCCGTGCTGACGAATTCCTTCGCATTCGGCGGACACAACTCGTCATTGGTCCTGCGTCGCAACGACTGTTACCGCACAGAGGAGTAGCTCGTGGAACTGAAGCTCGAAGGTGAAGTCACCGCCTCATTGCATCCTCCTCGCATGGTGGGCAATACCCCGCACGGAATTCGTATGTTCATCGAAGTCGGTGAGGGAAAACTGGAGGGTGAGCGCATCAACGGGCGCGTGCTGCCCGGCGGTGGTGACTGGGTGCTGATCGGCACCGATCAGTGGGCGCGCGCCGATGTACGCGTGCAATTCGAGACCGACGACGGTGCGATCATCTACGCCCAATTCGATGGGCTGATCGAGATGACCGACGCCGTGCAGACAGCGTTCGCGGACGGGGTGCCCACCGCATTCGAGGACCAATACTTCCGGGTGCTGCCGCACCTGGAGACCGGTGATCCCGACTACGAATGGGTCAACCAGACGCTTTTCGTCGGTGAGGGCCGATTTACCGAAGGCTTCGGTCTGCAATACCGCTTCTACCGGATCACCTGATCCGAACTGACCGGCCTCGCACAGTGTCACATCCTTCCTCTGTCTGAAAGTGAGGTGATCGGCCTGATGAATTCATCGGATGCCAACTCGTCGTCGAGTGCGATCGACGTCCGATCGGTGACTGTGCGCCGGAAGCGGAAAACGATCCTCGACGACATCTCGTTCACCGTCGGCCAGGGCTCGGTGACGGGTTTGCTCGGGCCAAGTGGATGCGGAAAGACAACACTGATGCGCACCGTCGTCGGCGTGCAGAAGTTCTCGTCAGGCACGATCACCGTGCTCGGTCAGCCGGCCGGGCATCGGCGGCTGCGCCGTGACGTCGGCTACGTGACCCAGTCGCCGTCGATCTACGACGATCTGACCGTTCGGCAGAATGTCCGCTACTTCGGGGTGATGTACGGGACGAAGGCCGAGTCGGTGGATCGGGCCATCGAGGATGTCGGGCTGCTCACCTACCGAGACACGCTGACCGCCAAGCTTTCCGGCGGACAGCGTGCACGGGTGTCGCTGGCGTGCGCGCTGATCGCCCGGCCCAAGCTGCTGGTGCTCGACGAGCCGACGGTCGGCCTCGACCCGGTGCTGCGTCGTGACCTGTGGGCCTCCTTTCACAGCCTGGCCGATGACGGCACGACGTTATTGGTGTCGAGCCACGTGATGGACGAGGCCGAACGCTGTGATCGGCTCCTGCTCATGCGGGAGGGCAGCGTGCTCGCCGATTCCGACCCCGCGGGCTTGCTGGGGCGAACCGGAGCCGACACTTTGGAGGGCGCTTTCCTTCGGCTGATCGAGTCCAGTGACGGAGCACGATCGTCCACCACCGTGAAACACCTCTCGACTCACCAGGTTTCCGAAGAGATCCGGCCGGAGGTTTCGTTGTGAATGCCCACATGCTGTTGCACACGACCGCGCGTGTGCTCACCCAGATTCGCCACGACCGCCGCACGGTGGGGCTACTGCTCGTGGTGCCGAGCGTGCTGCTGACCTTGCTGCGCTTCGTCTTCAACGGTCGCCCCGACATCTTCGACCAATTGGGATTGATGCTGCTCGGCATCTTTCCGTACGTGTCGATGTTCATGGTCACCAGCGTCGCCATGCTGCGTGAACGCACCACCGGCACGTTGGAACGACTCATGAGCACGCCACTGTCGAAGATGGATCTACTGCTCGGCTACGGACTGGCCTTCGCCATGGTCGCCGTGGTGCAGGCCGCGGTGGCCGCCACGGTCGCCTACCAGTTCCTGGGGCTCGAATCGCAGGGGTCCATCGCCGCAGTGCTGCTGATCGTCATCGCGACGGCTGTGCTCGGCTCATCGACCGGTCTGCTGACCAGTGCGTTCGCGCAATCGGAGTTCCAGGCCATGCAGTTCATGCCCGCGTTGGTGATCCCGCAGCTGCTGCTCTGCGGTCTCGTTTGGCCGCGGGAGGATATGTCCGGATTCTTGCAAGGGCTGAGCAACGTCGTGCCGCTGCGCTACGCCGCGCAGGGGCTCACCGAGATAGGCACGTATCCACACCCGACCACCACGATGTGGATCGACCTGGTGGTCGTGGCAGCGTTCGCTGCGGCTTCCTTGCTCACCGGTGCGGTAACGCTACGCCGACGCAGTTCGTAACCATCCGATCGCAGCAGGAGCTTCCACGTGACAGCACTTCGCGTTCTTCGCCGAATACTGCCGGTACCCACTCAGGCCGACGCTTTGTTCGCACGCCGTGGGTTCCCGACATCGGCACCGATCACCAGCACACTCGAACAGGTTGGCGTGCAGGTGATCCGGGGTTTCGAGATGGGCGCAGACATTGCCGACATCGATGACCTCGCAGCGGCTCTCGACCATATCGACCCGTTCTATCGCAGCCTGGCCTACGAAGGGGCGGTGACCGCGCTCGTCACCCGCGACCTCATCGACCTTCGGCGGCGTCACCTGGCCCGGCAATTCGTCGAGGGTCCGGGTGCCCCACACGCCTATATGGCTTACGTCGGCTATGGGCTACTGATGCCGCGACTGCCCCGGTTCCTTTGGCGACGGTGCACGCCGAACCTCGGCGACGATGCGGTGTTGTCGCATCTGACCTGGCTGGCGGCCGACGGATTCGGTTTCGACGGCGCGTTTTTCCAGACGCAGCGATGGATCGACAGGCAGTGGCGGCCCAAACCGTACTCGTGGGAAGGTGACAGTTCCTACTTCCTGCGCGCCGTCGATCAGGGCGTCGGGCGAGCGTTGTACTTCGTCAACGACGCGGATCTCGAGGCGATCGCCCACCGGATCGAGCGTATGGATAAAGCCCGTCGGGCCGACATGTGGAGCGGCATCGGTGCCGCCATCGCCTATCTCGGTGGAGTCGCGGAGAGCGACATACGCACAGCGCAGCGTCGTGCCGGGCCCGCGGTCGCGGATATGGCACAGGGCGCCGCGTTCGCGATAAAGGCGCGAGCTCATGCCGGGTACCTACCGGATTGCTCGGTTTCGGCAGCACGAGTGCTCTGTAATTCCGATGTCGATGCGGTCGTCGCGGTCGTCGACGAGGCCAGCACACAACCGTTCGGCACGGGCGAGCCCGGTTACGAGCAATGGCGCCGCCGGTTACGCGAGCGGCTCACGCCACCAACGTTGTTGGGCGTGGACCGACAACCGGCCGATCAACCACGAGGAGCTTAGATGTCGCGCTTTATCGATGACGTACTGGCCAGCAGTGCCTCCGAGCGGGGTTTCTCCTACGGCGATCCCGATGCGCTGCGCAGGAAGACCTGGGCAGAGCTGCTGCGGCACAGTCGATGTGCTGCGCAGTCGCTGGCCGATCAGGGTGTGACCATGGGTTCGCGAGTCGCCATTCTTGCCGGTGAACCCGAGGACGTCGTGGTAGCGGTACTGGCCTGCTGGTTGCTCGGCGCCTCGGCCACCATGCTGCATCAACCGACGCATCGAACCGATCTGACTGTCTGGGCGCGTGACACCATCAGATCCCTCGATGTCATCGACGCCAAACTGGTGTTGATCGGACCCCCCTTCGACAGCGCGGCGACCATCCTCGCCGAGCACGATGTGCTCAGTGTGTCGATCGCCCGGCTGGATTCGTCGACACCGTTGGAGCCCACCGATGTTCCGGATGACACCTTGGCGCTACTGCAGCTGACGTCGGGATCCACCGGCAGCCCGAAAGCTGTTGCCATCACGCATGCCAACCTGTACGCGAGCGGTCACGCCATCGCGCGGGCATCCGATATGGATCCGGCCAGAGATGTCGGGGTGAGCTGGTTACCGCTGTTCCACGATATGGGCATGGTGGGGTTCGTGGCGACGCCGTTGCAGTTCGGGGTCGAGGTGGTGTGTGTGAGTCCGACGCATTTCCTACGTTCACCGCTGGTATGGATGGAACTCATCACTCGACATCACGGCACGATGACCGCCGCGCCGAACTTCGCCTACGAGATCGTGGCACGGCGAATGGAGTCGGCTCCGGATGGGGCATTCGACTTGTCCAGTATGCGGTTCGCGTTGAACGGTGCCGAACCTATTGATGCGACCGCCGTCGCCCAATTCATCAGGGCCGGAGCGCGTTTCGGTTTGTCCGCAGGTGCAGTGGTGCCCGCTTACGGCATGGCGGAGGCCACGCTCGCGGTGTCGTTCAGTCCGATCGGTAAGGGCGTGCAAACCGATGCGGTGCGGCCCGACGCCATCGAGACGACCGGTTGCGCGACGCCGGCCGAGGGTGCGGACGCCCGGCTGCTGGTGACGCTAGGGGCGCCGGTTCCCGGTGTCGAGGCACGAGTGCTGGACGACACCGGAGTATCTGCACAGCCCCGAACGGTCGGTGAGATCCTGATCTCCGGTGCCACGGTTACCGATGGTTACTTCACCGAAAACGGTTACAGCTCAGCGCGAAACGAGGGCGGGTGGTTGGCGACCGGTGATCTCGGCTACCTGACCGAATCGGGTGAGATCGTCGTCTGTGGGCGCAAGAAGGACACCATCATCGTCGCGGGCCGCAATATTTTCCCGACCGACATCGAACGCGCCGCCGCGACGGTGGCGGGTGTCCGACGGGGCAACACCGTCGCAGTGCGACTCGAGCCGGGGGAAATCCGCGAGAGTTTCGCGGTCGCCGTCGAGTCCGCCGATTGGAACGATGACCAGCACATCGTACGTATCCAACGGGAGGTCACCCGCGCCGTCCGCGACAGCGTGGGGGCAACACCGCGCTCGGTCGCCGTTGTCGCACCGGGTTCGATACCGAAGACACCGTCGGGCAAGGTGCGCCGAACAAACTCCGCCCACCTGGTCCGATGATCGGCCGACGCGCTGGTATCGCCGTGACCGTCCTCCTGTTGTCGATCGGCGGCACCGCCTGCACCGCCGATGGTGGTTTGCCACGTTCTGCCCAGTTGCTCCGCAACGCGGCGGCGGCGGCGCGTGCAACGACAAGCGCGCACATCACCTTGCAGCTCAGCGGCGCGCCCCTGAGCGGAGTGAGTGTGCGGGCCATGTCGGCCGACGTGGTCCGTGACGGTGACGCGCGAGCGAAAGGACAGCTGGTGGTGCCGTCGGTACTCGGTGACGCCCACGTTGATTTCGTCGAGATCGACTCGACCATCTATACCCAGGACGCCGCCGGCCGATTCGCGCCGGCGCCACCACAACAGAACGGGTCGGCTAATCCGTTACCCACTGCGTTGATAGACCCGCACCGAGGAGTCGCGAACCTCCTGACATCGATGTCTTCGGCACGGACCGAGGCAAAGGAGACCATCGCCGACGTCGAAGCGTTCCGCGTCACCGGACTCGTTGCGGCCCACGACATTGCACAGGTGGTGCCGAGCGTGACCACGGACGGGAGGTTGACCGTGTGGTTCAAAGTGGGTGGCCGACACGAGCCGGTTGCGACCCGGCTGGTGATCGGTCAGGGGGATCCCGCATCGCAATCCGTGCTCGACCTGACGGTCAGCGCCGTCAACCGTCCCGTACATGTCGCCGATCCCCGCCAATAGCTTGCGGTCGGCAAGCTACGAACACCATGCCGACGAACGGGCAACAACCATTCGGCGGCCGATGAAGGGAATCCGATGTACGACATCACCGAGATCGACCCCGAGCAAGTCTCACCGGGTGAGTTCAAGAACCTCATCGCCAACACGTCCGATGAAAAATTGCGCGCCGCGCTGGCTGATCCGAACATACGAAACACCATGCTCGACACCGTTTTCGCGCGCATGCCGGACCGGTTGAGTGTTGACGAAGCACGCGGTGTCGATGCAACCGTGCTATGGCGAGTGGGACAGACTCCCGACGAGTGGCTGGTGACGATTCGCGACGGTGCGTGCACCGTGACGAAGGCGACGGCAGGTGTCAAACCGACGGTGTCCCTGACGCTGGGAGATGTCCTGTTCCTCCGATTGTTGTCCGGGCAGGCGTCGGGGACGAAATCGATGCTTTCCGGCAAGTTGCGTGTCAAGGGTGATGTCCTCTTCGCCAGGCGAGTGGAGAAGCTGTTCAGCACGGATTGACGCCGGCTAGCGACTCGATTCCGCACCGCCCGCACATCTGGACGATTCAGCTCACCTATAGGTCGACAACAGTCGATCACCTTTCTCGGTTCGGTTGCCGACGTATACCAGTGGACAACGTTTCCGAGACGGGGATCGTAGCGGGATCGGGCTCCGCAATCGACAAGACACCGGTGCTGAAGCTGGCTACGATGCAGCCCGGAGATTTCGCGAATGCCCCGCGAAACCCGGCTGTCAGTGCCTGGAAGGTGATATGTCAGGGGTCTCGGCGGGTGGAGCGGCCCGGCCGCTGGTAGGGCGGGTCGAGGAGATGCGCGAGCTGACCCGAGTCCTCACTGCCGCGCGGAAAGGACGAACATCCGCGATCGCGGTGACCGGGGAGCCGGGTATCGGCAAGACCCGCCTCCTCCAGGAGATCCGCCGAGAAGCACTCGCCCAGGGTTTCCAGGTGCTGGAGGGCCGAGGCACCGAACTGGAGCGAGAATTTCCCTACGCCGTCGTGATCGATGCATTCGACGAACCGCTCGGCTCACTGTCCCGAACGAGCCTGAAGGCGCTCGGCGAGGAATGTCTGTCGGAACTGAGTCGAATTCTCCCATCCCTGCACCGATGGAGCGGGTCACCGACAGGATCCACCCAAATAGACCGGCACCGCTGTCACCGCAGTGTGCGGATGGCGCTGCAACGGCTGGCGGCCCAGCGCCCACTGTTGTTGGTTCTCGACGACATCCACTGGGTCGACCACGCCTCGCTCGAGGTGATCGCACACCTGCTGCGAAACCCCGTGCCGCGATGTGCGTTGATACTGGCACACCGCTCCCGGCAACTCCCCACTGCACACGCGACAGCGCTGGCTCGAGCCGTGTACGACGACACCATTTCATCACTCGAACTCGGGCCATTGTCGATTGCCGAAGCCGCCGAACTACTGTCGGACAATGTCGACACGGCCGACCTGTCCGACTTTTATCGCGAATGTGGTGGAAATCCATTCTATTTACAGGAAGTTTCGCGTGCGCGAATTCGCCTCGACGGCCTTCTCGGCGGGCATCGGACCGGCATCGGTGATTCGTACGGTATTCCCACGATCGTTCATGATGTTCTGGAACAGGAAATACATGCCCTGTCCCCGCATGCACGCAACCTGCTGCAGGCCGCTGCGGTAGCAGGCGAGCCATTCGATCTTGAGCTGGCGAGCGATATTGCCGAACTGGTCGAAACCGAAATGTTCCAGACAACGGACGAGCTGGTCGCGAGTGGGTTGATCTACGAAACGGAAACTCCCGGGCGATTGGCCTTCCGCCACCCCTTGATTCGACGTGCGGTCTACGAACGAAGCGGATATGGCTGGCGCAGAAATGCGCACAAGCGGGCAGCGAAGGCGCTCGCGAACCGCAGCACCACCCTGTCGATCCGAGCGCACCACCTCGAACACTGCGGCGAGGCAGGAGACGAAGAGGCCATCACGGTACTCGTCGACGCTGGGAAAGCTGCCTCGCAGCGAGCTCCCGTCGCTGCGGCCCGGTGGTTTCGGGCAGCCTTGCATCTGCTGCCGAACGAGGAATCCGTCGATCGCCGACTCGCCCTGTCGATGTCGCTGGCCGAGGTGTTGAATGCCTGCGGTCGGCTTCGGGAGAGTCGAGAAGTGCTGAGCCGGACTCTGGAACTGACCGCGCCCGTCGACCCCGGTGAACGCGCCCGCATGATGGCCATGCTCGCCGTGATCGAACAGGGGCTCGGCAACGCCGTCGAGGGTCGGCATCTGTTGACGACAGCGCTCACCCTCGTCCCACCCGACAGTGTGGCGGCAGCCGCGCTCGAACTGGAACTCGCCAAAACCGACCTGGTGATGCGGGACTGGGCCGAGGCTGTGGCCGTCTCGGCGAAGGTGCGCCAATCAGCGCGCAAGCGAGGCGACCGACACCTGGACTTCCTGGGTACTGCGGCAAGCGCGTTCCTGAAGACGACGCAGCTCGGCGACATCCTGCGGGAAGCGGGCTCCGACCTCGACGAAGCCGTGCGCACCCTCGACACCCTCACCGACGCCGAAATACCACTCGCGTTGATCGACGGACTGGCCGATGTGGTGATCGCCGCGATTTCCCTGGAGCGGTTCACGATGACCGTCGAGTACACGACTCGGGGAATCCGGCTCTGCCGCCGAACCGGACATGGCAGACGTCTGGTCGACTTCCTGCATTTGCAGGGATTGGCTCTGCTGATGCAGGGGCAGCTCGAGCGCGGGCTCACGGTAGCCGACGAGGCCGTTGAGGTAGCGCTGATGCTGGATAACCCGCCGATGGTGGCGATGGCCGAATCGACACGCTGCTGGATCTTGGCCCTGCAGGGCCACACGGATCAAGCGTTCACTGCCGGTGCGGGCGCGGTCCGTATCACCGAACAACTGCCCAGAGGCCGCTACTCCTACTACCCACCGCTGATATACGGCATGGTCCTGATCCAGGCCGGTCGGTATCGACGTGGCCGTCGGCTGGTCCTGGGCGCCGGGGGCCAATTCGAGATCTACCCGTCATTGATCCCGCAATTCCATCCGTATCTCGTCGAGGCCGAACTGGCACTCGGACGGATCGACGCCGCGGAGCACGCGACTCGTCAGATCGAGCGCATCGCCGATGCATCGCCGTTTCTGCCTATGCGAATCGGCCACACCCGCAGTACCCGCGCCCGCGTACTGCTCGCGCGAGGCGAGTTCCGTGCTGCCGCAGCCCATGCCGAGCAAGCGGTCGCCGAGTACCAACGCAGCGGATGCTCGCTCGAAGTCGCCCGGGCGCGTCTGTTGCTCGGTCATGCCCTCGCCGAACTGGGCGGGAAGCAGGCCGCCAGACGCGAATTCGACAGCGCGCTCATGATCTTCGAGAGCCAGAACGCCGCACGTTTGGCCGAACAGGCGCGGCTGGCGCTGCGCCGAGTGGGCGAGCGACACGTGTCCGGCCGCCGAAGCCGATCCCGTGCGACCAACGTCGGATTCGGCGATCTCACCGAGCGACAGACCGAGATCGTCAACCGCATCGTCCTGGGCAGAACCAACCGCCAGATCTCCGAAGACCTCTACGTCAGCGAGAAAACCATCGAAGCCCACCTCACCCGCCTGTTCGCCAAGCTGGGCGTCTCCTCCCGAGCCGAACTCGCCGCCCTGGTCGCAGCTCAGCAAGACCACCACCAACCCCGACCGGCCCGTGGGCGAGACAGCGTATCTCACCGGTCGAATGACTCGACGGCATCGACGCCACGCCGCGGCGACGATGCGATGTGATCACTCGTCGCCTCCGTGCCGGGAGGTGTGGAACGCGGACACTCAGCCTAAGCGCTCGGCCGAACACGAGGGTGGGCGTGAATATCGACAGTGTGGTCTTGGATGAAGCGGCCCGCGGCGCGGAGCGCGTCGGCGGCTTCGGGCAGAAAGGGCCAGAAGATGTGGAAGTTGTGGGTATCCACGGGGTAGAGCTCCAAACTGATGGCCACATCGTGGGCACGGGCGTGATCTGTGAGCCGGTGCGCGTCGGTCAGATGGTTATCGCCAGTACTGGCCTGGATGAGCATGGGCGGTAGGCCCGTCAAGTCGGCGAGCAGTGGGGCCACGAAGGGGTTGTCGTCGGAATGCCCGGCCAGATAGTCGCCGATGATGCGCTGATGGAATCGGGCCTGCGCAGGTTCGGGTGCAGGCTCGGACTCTGAGGGCTCGGGACAATGCAGATCGATACCGGGGCAGAGCAGTACCGCCGCGGCGGGCATCGGAAGCTGCTCTTCCCTGATCCGGAGCAAGGTGCACAGGATCAGGTGCGCGCCGATCGAATCGCCGGTCAGGGTGATCCGGCCGGGATCGGTGCCGGTTTCCAGCAGCCAGCGGTAGCCGCGCAGGGCATCCTCGACCGCAGCCGGGTAGGGGTGCTCGGGTGCGAGTCGGTAGTCCAGCACGAGGGTGGTGGTGTTGGCGGCAGCTGTCAGCGCACCCGCGAGCGCGCGGTAGCCGAAGGCCGATCCGGCGATGTAGCCGCCACCGTGCAGATAGAGCACGGTCCCGGCATCGGGGCGAGCGGGTGTCAGCAGCAGACTCGATACCCCGCCGGCGGTGATCGGCCGGATCGAAATCTCCGGCGGTGCCGGGAATTGCGCGTGTAGATCCTCGTATGCCGTACGCATCGCGTGCAGTTCGGCGTCGGCCGCACCTAAGAGCTCCCAGTAGCGGGTGATGTGAGCCAGCAGTTCTCCACCGACCGCTCGCGTCGCCACCACCGCCTCGTCGACCCCCTCGAGGATGCGGCGGGCTCGGTCCAGCAGCGCCTCGCCCGCCAGCGTGAGTTCCACCTGATGGGTGGTGCGGCGCAGTAGGTCACAGCCGATGAGTCGTTCCAGCGCGCGAATCTGCCTACTCAAGGCCGGCTGCGAAACGTAGAGCCGGGCGGCGGCCCGGCCGAAGTTGAGCTCCTCGGCCACCGTGACGAACGCCCGGAGGTGGCGCAGTTCGATCGCGTCCGGCGTGGTCGGCAGCGTGGTCGGCGCAACGGACAAACTCTCATCCGACTGGGAACTCATCTCAGCAGTATTGCCGATTCACCGCCGCCGCGGTCATGCCGTACTCGCAAGACTGCCATGCGCATTCGGACCTTCCCTGCCGTACTCCCGGGGTGCCAACGTTGGCCTATGCCTTCCGCACCAGCACCGTGCCGGGTCGCCGAGTTGCACCTGCGCACCACCGTCGAAGACCGGAGCGCCAAGGTCTATTGGCCCGGTCCCACCGGCCCGCCGCCGCGGCCGCTACTGCTGCAATTCGAGATCGGCGGCCAGGAACCAGCAGACGATTTCGACGCATTGTGCCGAAGACTCTGCCGCAGCCACGGTTTCGTCGTGCTGTCGGTGCGCTACGGGCCGCGTTCCGGACAGGATCCGGCGATCGTCTCCGATGCGATGCACACCCTGGAGTGGGCCGCCGACCACGCATCCGCACTCGACGCCGACCCGGCCCGGTTGCTCGTCGAAGGCCGCGGCTCGGGCGGTGCTCTCGCCGAATCGGTGCGCCGCCGCACTCAGGAGTTCGGCTGGCCACCCCTACTACCTCCACTGCCCTTTCCTTGACTTCAGGAGATTCACAACATGATTCATCGCAGCATTCTGATCTCCGGCGCGAGCATCGCCGGGCTGACGTTCGCCCACTGGCTGGGCCGGTACGGATTCCAGGTGACCGTCGTGGAACGAGCGCCCGCTCCTCGTCCCGGCGGCCAGGCCGTCGATCTGCGCGGCGTGGCCAAGGAGGTCGCCGAGCGGATGGGTGTACTGCCTGCCATCGAACGAGCGCGCGTGCACGAGCGCGGACTGGCCTATGTCGATGCCGACGGTAAATGGAAGGCGAGCATGCCTGCGGAACTGTTCGACGGTGCGGGCGCGGTCGCCGAGATCGAGATCCTGCGTGGCGATCTCACCGATATCCTGTACGCGTCCAGTCGCAACGGCGTCGAGTACCTGTTCGGTGATTCCATCACCGAACTGCGGGAAACACCCGACGGCGTCGTGGTCGACTTCCAGCGCCACGCATCACGCGCCTTCGACCTGGTCGTGGGTGCTGACGGCCTGCACTCGAACGTGCGCAAGCTGGCTTTCGGACCTGAGTCCGAATTCGTCCACCACCTGGGTGCGTACCTGGCGTACTTCACCGTGCAGGTCGAGGGGCTGCAGCTCGAAGACTGGTTTGTCATGCACAACGCCCCCGGCGGCCTACTCGCCGCGATCCGGCCCGAGGGGCCCAACAGCGCCAAGGCCATGTTCGGCTTCACCGCGACCGATCTGGTCTACGACCGCCACGACCGGGTGGGCCAGCAGCGGATTCTGCGCGAGCGGTTCGCTGCAATGGGTTGGCACACACCGCAATTGCTGAGTTCGATGGGTCAGGCGCCGGATTTCTTCTTCGACAGCATCAGTCAGACCCGCATCGATCGATGGTCACGCGGACGCGTCGCGCTGATCGGGGACGCTGGGTATTGCGGCTCACCGCTGTCCGGCAATGGCACGGCAATGGCGATGGTCGGAGCGTATGTCCTGGCCGGGGAGCTGGCTCGAAGCCGCGACGACTATTCAACCGCGTTCACCCGTTATCAGGAAGTACTCCGCCCCTACGTCACCGAATGCCAAAAGCTGCCGCCCGGCGGTGTCAACGGCTTCCTGCCCGCCAGTCGCGCTGCCATCGCCATGCGTAACCTGTCGGTCCGGGCGATGACCTCCGCACCGTTGCGCGCACTGATGGCCAAGTCGCTTCAGAAGGCCGACGCCATCAGCTTGACGGACTATCGCGAATTCGAATCGGTCGCCGCCGGACATCATTGAACGGCCGAATGCGTTCTCGGGCGCTGAGCATGCCGGGGGCGGCTCAGAATATCGAACGGTCGCGGCACACCGAACGGTCGCGGTCGCCGCGCCCTGCTCCGCCGTCGACAACGAGCTCGGCAATCGCCGCGCGGCTCGTCGGTGGGTAGCCCCCGGCCCGAATTACCTACAGACGACAGATTCCCCGCCGCCCGGGCGTACCTACTGTCGAAATCCATTGTCACCGCATAACACTGAGCCGACACGGAGTAGCCATGCCTTACTTCACCGCCGCCGACGGAACCGAACTCGCCTACGAGGACTACGGCACCGGCACGCCGCTGGTGTTCCTGGCGAGCTGGGCGCTCAACGCCGACATGTGGGAATACCAGGTCCCCTATTTCCTCGAGCAGGGGTACCGGTGCGTACTGCTCGATCGGCGCGGGCACGGCCGTTCCGATCGACCGTCGAGCGGATACGATGCCGACACTCGGGCCGGCGACGTGGCCGCTTTGATCGATCACCTCGACCTGCGTGACATCATGCTGGTCGCGCACTCGGCAGGCGGCGGCGAAGCCGTCCGCTACCTGGCCCGGCACGGCCACGACCGGGTCGCCGGAATGGTGCTGCTCGCCACCACCCTGCCGTATCTCGAACTGACCGAAGACAATCCCGAGGGTGTGCCCGCCGCGCTGTGCGATGCCACCGTCGCCGAGCTGCGCCGCGACCGCCCCAACTGGTTCGCCCGCCGCGCCCAAACCTATTTCGCCACCCAGTTCAACGCTGTGTCTCCGGCGGTGGTCGACAACGAGGTCCGCCGCTGCCTGTCTGCGGCCCCGTTTGCCTTGACCGCGGTGTGGCAGGCCACCTTCGCCACCGACTTCCGTCCCGACCTGCGCGAGCTGAGCGTGCCCACGCTCATCGTGCACGGCGGTGTCGACCAGTCGGCGCCGGTCGATCGCACCAGTCGGCGGGTCGCGAAACTGTTGCCCCACGCCGACTTCCGTGAATACCCGACCGCCGGGCACGGCCTCTACATCACCCACGCCGAGCAGCTGAACAACGATATCCACGAATTCCTTGTCGACCATGCGACGGTCGCACCACCAAGCTGTGTGACAGACGAGGTAGCGCCGCCTGGCCCGATCATCGATAGTCACGAAAGTTCATCCGAGGCAACAAATACCGGAGCACAGCCTAGGTGTTCTGCCATGGACGTTGGTAACGGCGTGGCGAGCTGACCTGGCGAAGACCTCCGGGTGAAGTGGGAGCTGCCAAGCAAACGCATTCACCGATCCGGAGGTCTTCGTGTCCCCCCGTAATGCGCCGCTGCCGCCGTCCCCGAAGCAGCCCGCAGCCACGAACGCCCGCGCCAACATGCGCGTCCCGCTGCTCTCCGGACCCAGGACGAGATAGGCGGTCTTCATGCCCGGCGCTCTGCGAGATCCAGACTCGTGATGAAAGCACGCAGGTGCCGGTCGACCTCTTCGGGTTTCTTGATCGAACTCAGATGTCCTGCGTCGGGAATGATTACGAGCTGTGCACCCGAAATACTCGCGGCGGCATCGGTTTTGTACCGAAGCGGGATGAACCGATCACCATCTCCCGCAACCACCAACACGGGAGTGGTCCCGAGTGTGGCCAACCCTGCGCTGTGGTCGCACAGGGCGGTGTCGGCGATCAATGCCAGCAGACTCATGGTTCGCACTGACGTGACGAGCCGGCGCGCACGGTCGATGTGCGCGAGCCGCATACGCGGACCGGTACGCGCCTGGCTGCTCGAGTCGTATGTCGGGTGTCGTCGCTCGCTGGTATCGGTGAGCAGCCGGCGCAGCGGAGGTACCACCCGCCAGAGCGCTCGGACCAACACGCGGGTCACGAAACCGGGCAGCCGCAGCGCGATTTCACCCCATCGTGATGGGACGGTGTCCAACAATGCGACGCCCACGATGCGGGTGCCGAAGAGCTCCGGCCGATGCGCAGCCAAGGCGCATACGGCCATACCTCCCAACGAATGCGCGATCAAGACTACCGGTCGATCGGGCACGACGGAGTCGATGATCGCGGCGATGTCGAGGCCAAGTTGGCCGACAGTAGCGCTGTCGACCGGGGATTCGTCGGAGCGGCCGTGACCGCGATGGTCGAATAGGACGATCGTGCCCAGATCCGCGAGTGTCTTGCGCTGCCGGCTCCAGTAGACAAGTGCAGTGTTGATCCCGCTGACGAAGATGATGACTCGCTTGGCGTCGCGATCGCCATCGAGCTCGACATGCAGTCCGGTGCCATCGTCGGCGAGCACCCGAGTTTCGTTCACGCCGCCACCTTTGCCTCAGTGCCGCAAGAACACTGATCATTATAATTTACCTTCGCTATGATTCATGATCAGCGCACAGTGGGTGCGTTGGATCCAGTCGAGGGGTTGACGCGTGATCGTGCACCTTACTGATGTCTTCACTCCCCGCGTCGGTGGCATCGAGGTTCAGATCGAGCGGCTGGCGCGCGCCCAAACAGCTGCGGGCGAGGAAGTCCATGTGATCACTGTGACCAGCGGGACCGACGGCGATATGGCAATGCCGTACAGGGTGCATCGCATCACCCGGGCTGGGCACCTGCGTTCGTTGCTGCTGCGCCTACGACCACAGGTGGCGCATGTGCATCTGAGCGTCTATTCACCGTTCGCGTTGCGCTCCGCGAGACAGCTAGGGCTGCTCCGGATTCCGACCGTGATGACAGTGCACAGTATGTGGGACGCGCCCGTGCGAGCGTGCTATCGCCTGATCGGAAGGGCCGGTGACTGGCGACGTCGGTTCGTGCTGACCGCGGTGAGCACAGTGGTCGCCGACCAGGTCGCCCGCGCGTTGCCCGGGACCGCGACCGTTGTTGTTCCCAATGGCATTTCACCGGCATTGCAGCAGAACACCTCTCGCCTATCGGGAGAACTACATGTCGTCTCCGTCGGCCGGTTGGTGACCCGTCGGCAACCGTTGATCCTGCTGAAAGTTCTTCGGATGGCGCAGCAACGGCTCGATGGTGAGGTCGCGGTGCAAGCCACCGTTGTCGGCGCCGGTCCACGGACGGACGCGATGCGGCGGTACCTGTATCGGCATGGCATGACCGAGTGGGTGCAGTTGGTCGGGGTACAGGATCAGCACACCATCCGTGACCTCTTGGCCACCGCGGATGTCTACCTGAACGTGACCAGTCGCGAGGCGTTCGGGCTGGCCACATTGGAAGCGCGCACCGCGGGGCTGCCGGTGGTCGCCCGATCCGGTACGGGAGTGGCCGATTTCGTCGAGCACGGGCGTGAGGGGTTATTGGGCGACACGGCAGCCGAGCTGGTGACGGCGTTGGTGCAGCTCGGGCGCGATATGCAGCTGCACCACCGGATGACCTCGCACAACCGCACGGTGGCACCGTCGGAACACAGTTGGCCGGTCGTGCTGGATCGGCTTCGCCATTGCTATGACGAGGCGGAACGTCGGGCGTGCATGTCCCGCGCTACGACGGCGGGGAAGGCCGCCTGATGATTTCGCCTGTGCATGTTGCCCGGATCTCTTGGAGCAACGTTGATCATCTGCGCAAACGGTTCGGTAACGCCACCCTTGCCAGCCTGACTCGCGACGTGACCCGGGCGGCCCGATTACTGCGGAACGACCCGGCTCCGCGGATGGTGCCTGCGCGTGCCGAACGCGTCGTCGTGACACTGTCGACCGTGCCGCGACGACGCAGGCACCTGCGCCCGGTCCTGCGCAGCCTTCTGGACCAGACCGTCCCCGCCGATCGGCTGCTGCTGGCCTGGCCGCGGCATTCGCTCCGGTTGGGGGTTGCCTACCCCGACCCGCCGTCGCTGCCCACCGGGGTGGACATTGTGCGGTGCGAGGACGAAGGTCCGGCGACGAAGTTGCTGCCCGCGCTGCGGGCGGAGCCGAACGCGGTGCTGGTGGTCGTCGACGACGACGCGATCTACCCTGAGACCTTCCTCGAGGACCTGCTCGCCGCCCATCGCCAGGATTCGACCGCAGCGCTGGGATTGCGCGGCCAGCATGTCCGATTCGGTTGTGACCCAAGGTATCTCGAGCATGTTTGCGGGACGGCGGTACTCGAGCACGTCCCGGTCGACGTGTTGATGGGCATGTGGGGATATCTGATTCCGCCCGGATCGCTGGACGAGGCTGTGCATGATTTCGAAGGTTGGCCCGGCGAGGTGCGGTGGCAGGATGATGTGTGGATCTCGGCGCATCTGGCCCGGCGGCGAATATCGCGGCTCGTGGTACCCGTGAGCGGCACGCCACTCGAATCCACTGGTGCGTTCGTGGGAGCGTTGCATCACACGGTGAATCGCTCCGGCCACAACGAGGCGGTAGCGTTCGAGACGTTCAAGACGTGGTGGTGACGATCGGCAGCACCACCGCGCTCGGTCTTTGCGGGTCGTGGAAAACCTTCTGCTCCACGACCTCGCGGTGGCGGGCAAAGCGCGGCACCGCGGCACCACAAACATGCACTCGGAGTCGATGACCTGCCGCGAATTGGTGGGCTATCGGCCACAATTCGACCTCGACCTTGCCCGTTGTCTCGTGGCCGACCCGACGCACGCCCTCACAGATGTTGTATGAGCGACCGTCGGGATGCACATCGCACAGCCGCACCACGAAGTCTGCGCCCGTTGGCGGACTGCTGTGGAAATACAGCCGCGCCGCCGCAGTGCCGATTACCTCAACCGCAGCACTCAGCGGTTCGCTGGTGTAGGTCAGCAGGTCTGCGCGGGTCTCGATCCTCCGGCAGTCCTCGGGTTGAGATTGGCCAACGATCACCGGCCCGCGCGGTGCCGGGGTTGGGTCGGCGGGGTCATAGCGGTAACGGTCACCACCAGACTCGTCAGGGCCATTTCGGGCCAATCCCCCGCCCGTGCGCAAGAACCATGGGACGGGGCGGGTTCCGGGCAGGGGCCAGTCGGCGTAGTCGCGCCATTGCCGTGCCCCAGTGACGAACAGCCGGACAGGAAGCTCCCGCAAACCCGCGCGGTCACCGCACAGATGCGCCCGGAACCATTGCCGTGCTTCGCGGTTCGCGGTGAGAAACAGCTGGGGGTGATAGTGCCCCCACGGCCCGACCGTCAGGTGTGGTGCGGCGCCCGCCGCCCGCAGCGCGAGAAAGTCGCGAATCAGGCCGGGCAGGAAGATGTCATACCATCCGCCGACCAGATGCACCGATGCCATGACGCCGGATCGGGGCGCATGGCTGTGATCCAATCTTGCTCGCAGCGGGCTGCCTGGCCCTCCGTCAGCGATGACGGCTTGGTAGAACGGTACCGCTCTGCCTCCGGTCGCCACGTCGAGTTCGGCCGCGGGCCGACCGGACGCAATGGCGCGGCGCGCCCGCCTGGGTGCCAGCAGTGCGGTGGTGAAGCTGTGGTTGGAGCACCAAATGAGCACCGACTCCAGTGCGGTCGACCCGCCGGTAAAGATCGTGTCAGCGATCGACGACGACGCCACATGCACCGACATCGCGCGTAATTCGGTCACGTCGGCCGCAATAGCCCAGTGTGCGAACCCCATCGCGCTCATGCCGTGCAACGCGAGGGGCCCGCGAAACCAGGGTTGTCCGCGCAGCCACGCCACTGTGGCAAGGCCATCCTCGCGCTCGGTGCTCAAAGGCAACACCTCGTCGCAGGATCTTCCGTCCTGCACGACGACCTGGAAGCCGTGTCGAGCGAAGTAGCAGCCGTAGAGGATGCCCATCGGGCGGCGGCCCATCGGCGACCGAACCAGGATTGTCGCCTGTGCCGGGCTGTTGGCAGGCAGGTAGAGATCGGCGAGCAAGAGCGTGCCGTCAGCCATCGGGATGGACAGATCGCGTTCGATGCGGAGATCAAACATTGCGCCGCACAAACCATTCCGTGCCGAGTACCCATCGGAACAGCGGCTGCGGCAACCGCAGCAGAGCGGCCAACGTGCGCACTCCGTCACCGCCAGCCGCCTGGCTGGCATGCGCGGCCATGCTCGCCCGCTTGCCTGCTGCGTAGCCGCGTACGTTCACCCGGTGAGTGATCGCGCTGCCGGGCGAGTAGCTGCTGGCGAGCCGGTCCGGCGTCAGCCCGGTCGGTGTCAGGCGAAACAGGGCGGCGATCTGGATCGCCCGCAGCAACATGTCGCGGTCGACGGTGGCTTCCAGCAGTACTGGGGTGCCCGCGATCCGCGCCGCGAGCGAACCCACGTGGTGCAGATGAACGTGGTCGGGATGCCCATAGCCCCCCGCCGGGTCGTAGGACGTGACCAGCTCGGCGCGCTCCTCGACCAGGAGTGCGGCGATCCGCTCCGCAGCCTGCTCGACTGGCGTGGCGGAGAACGAGTTCGGTGCGGCACCATCCGATCCGGAATCGCCGTAGCCGAGGAACTCCACCCGCGCGCAGCCGAGGGCGGCAGCCGAGTCCATCGTTTCCCGCCGCCGTCGCGCGCCGAGTTCGGTCCCAGCAGGCGAATCCGTGAGTCCCGCTTCACCGTCTGTGGCGACCACCAGGACGACCCGATGGCCCTCAGCGGCCAGGCGCGCCATCGTGCCCGCGGTCAACAGGGACTCGTCGTCTGGATGGGCGTGCAGGAACACGCAGGTCGAGCTCACGAGACCTGCCCACGGCGCTTAGCGTTCTCATCGGCGTCCCGCGCCGCGGCCTCCTCAGGGCCGGGTGCGGTGCCGCCGAGATGCTCAGGCTGCCACCACTTCTCGGTACCAGAGCACGGGTACTCGCGTTGTGCGCAGTCCAGTAGTGCCTGCATAGCTACGCGCAGTTGCTCGGTGACCTCCTCGGGATCGTCCTGGGATGTCGGGCGCAATGGTTCGCCGATGAGGACGGTGATCGGCAGCAGTGGCTGGATCAGCTCACGCCGGGCCTTGGTCCACAACCGGTGCGTTCCCCACACCGCAACAGGGATCAGCGGCACACCCGCCGCGCCTGCCAGTCGGGCTGCGCCGGTCCGCAGCCGCTGGACGGTAAACGACCGGGCAATAGTGGCCTCGGCGAACACGCCGACCACCTCGCCGGACTTCAGTGCGTCCGTGGCTGCGTCATATGCCGCGCCTCCGCTCATGGGCCGGATCGGAATCTGTCGCAGGCCGCGCATCATCGGCCCGTACACCCGGTGGTCGAACAACTCCTGCAACGCCAGGAACCGCACACAGCGCCCGGCTGCACCCAAAGCGACTGCGAACGGGTCCAGGTAGGACACATGATTGGCGACGATCACCGCGCCGCCCGTTGCGGGGATGTTCACGTCGCCACGGATTCGGATCCGCAGCCCCAGCGCGCGAGACGCCACCCTGACAGCGAGAACTACTGCGGGATAGATGACATCACCCATACCGTGACAATCTAGTGTCCTGCGCCTGAAATGCGTTGAAGATATTTAGCGAGTGATTCGAGGATTTCCTCTGCGGTTTTGCGCCAGAAGCGTTGGGAGTTGGGACGCTTGGCAGGTGGCAAATCACGACGATCCTGTGCCGCCAGGCAGTTCGGACGATGACGTGGCCCCTTCCGCCGAGAAGGAGACTGCTGTAAGGCGGAGGCGTACAGCACCTGGTCGACAGCGAGGCCGACCGATGAACGAACCTCGAACAGCGTGATCCTGCGGGCAATCATCGAGGACTCGCGGCCTCCCGATCCGGTGTTCGACGGGCTGACACCCGCCCAAGCCAGTCCGGTGCAAGCCATGCTCGCGCGAATCGAGTCTGAAATAGACACCGAGCCAAATGAACACGAGAAAACTGGTCAGCGTCTATACGACTCGCTCGACGACGGCCACGGACCGGCCCCGGCGATATCCGAGCCATCATCGGCGCCTGGCCGAACATCACGCGGGCGCTCGACAATGTTGATGACGCGGTCACTCGTCGGATCTCATTGGGCCAGATCGACACCGTTGTGCACTTGCTGCACACCGTCATCACATTCCTTCTCGATCGCCACGACCGCGCACGCACCTGCCGAGCGCCTCGCGGAATTGGTTCGCGGACATAACGTCGCTGTGGAGTGGTTCCTCCAGACCACAGTTGTCGAGGCGGCATCGGCCGAGGCCGACAGCGTCGTGCTACTGGTTAGCCCGGAGTTGGCCGACATTCTCAGCACCATCGTCCAGCGCTTGCGCAATTCGGACGGCTCGATCCCGCTGGTCGTCTCCTACGACGTCAGGGAGAGAATCTGGAACCCGCCCGCGCCGGTGCTGTTCCAGCGCGGAACCGGCAACGAACGCCGGGCTTATACCCCGACCGCGATCCGCAAGCTGCTAATCAACGCCCTCGCCGCGACCCAGCTCACCGACCCCAACGGCGACCCACTGATTTTCAGGCCCACGACTTCCGCCACATGTTCACCACCGAGGCCGTCGGATCCGGGCTGCCGCTGCACATCGCCGCGGCCCTACTCGGCCACCTCGATCTCGACACCACCCGCGGCTGGACCGCCGTCTTCGCCGAGGATGTCATCAGGCATCACCAGCAATTCATCACACACCGCCGCGCCCTCGCGACAGCGACGAATACCGCCACGTCACACCCGAGGAATGGACCGAGTTCGAAAAGCACTTCCTGCTGCGCCGGGGTCGAACTCGGCGACTGCTTCCGCCCCTACGGGACACCCTGCATCCACGAACACGCTTGCGTGCGTTGCCCATTCCTGCGACTAGACCCCACCCAACGCCCCCGACTCGAACAAATGCAACACAATGCCCGCGCCTGCCTCGACGAGGCCCGTCATCGCCAGTGGCTCGGCGAGGTCAGCGCCCTGCAGGAAACCCTGCGCCATATCGACGCGAAACTCGCCTGACGGGCCCGCGCCGCTGTCCGAGGTGGCTACATCGGTGAATCCTGACGCAGTTGACCGGCGAATCCTGAGGGCACCCCAGCCAGTCGAGATGAGTCCTTCGATGCGAGGAAAGACCGCAGTGCTGTTCTGCGAGGTGAAATTTCGGCTCAGGACAGTTTCGCTTCGGGGGCGAAGGCGGGCAGCTTCTCGAGACTGCCCCGCACGGCCTCGGCGCCGTAGTCGAACATCTGCCGCTCGTAGTCGTCGACCGCGCTGTGCAGGTCCTGGCGGTCGTCGATGGCCTCGATCAGGCAGCGGCGCAGCAGGTCGGCATCGCGCAGCGCGGTGTTCGCGCCATTGCCGCCGGTCGGGGAGGTGGCGTGGATCGCGTCGCCGAGCAGCGTGACTGGGCCGGGCGCCCAGCGCTGGCCGGGCTCGACCACCCGGATGGACAGCAGCGTGCTGTTGTCCGGGTCGGCCTGTTCGATCAGCGCGCGCAGCCGCGGGTGCCAACCTTGCATCCTGGACAGGACGGCGTCCTGCGCGCTCAGGTCCTCGAGCGAGCCGTTGGGCGGCAGGATCATGGCCCAGCGCACGTAGTCCCCGATGTCGGGCAGTGAGACTTCGGGGGCCAGTTGTTCGGCGGCCTGCTTGGGCGGGGTGGGGAAACGCATCGCGCCCAGCAGCAGGCTGACGCCGTCACCGGTGATCTTCGATCCGTAGGCCTTGGACAGGCCGGCGAACTCGTCGGTCAGTGGGGTGCGGCCGATGACGAACCGGACGCCGGTGTCGGTCGGGGTGGTCTGTGGCGACAGCACCCCGCGGACCGCGGAGGTGATGCCGTCCGCGCCGACGAGCAGGTCGGCGGTGGCCGGGTCGCGGCGGGCGAACTGGGCTCGGACTTTGCCACCGGCCAGGACGTCGTAGCCGGTGAGCGCGGCGTCGGTGTGCACGGTGAGGCCGGTCAGCAGTAGGTGTCGTAGCACTTGGCGGTCGACGACGATGCCAGTCCGGCTCGCGCCGAGCCTGCCGATCTCGTTCAATTGCGGGTCCAGGATCAGCTGCTCGGCGGAGGCGTCCATGACGATCTCATTCAGCAGCGGGTGCCAGCGCGTCGGCAGGCAGTCGCGCAGCGCCTGAAAACCGATTGGGTTCAGCACGAGCCGATAGCCCTGGAACCGCGCGACAATCCCCGGGTCGCGTTCGAACACCTCGGCCTCGATCCCGGCACCACGAAGGCCCTGCGCGAGCGCCAGACCTCCCAGACCGGCTCCGACAACGGCAACTCGCATCGCACACCTCCGCGAACATCGATACGAACTAAGTTCGTTATTGCGATCAAAGTTCTACCTAACGAACTTAGATCGTGTCAAGGTAGAGTTCCGGCATGCCCGCCGCTCCCCGCCAACGCCGCGCCGCTCGCCACGCCCAGCCCGCAGCGGGGTCCGTCGCGGAAGCACCACGCAAGCAGCCGATCACCGTCGAACGGATCACTGACGCCGCCTTGGAAGTCGTCGCCACCGAGGGGTATGACGCCCTGACCGTCCGCCGGGTCGCCGCCGTGCTCGGTACCGGTCCGTCGTCGCTGTATGCGCACATCGTCAACAAGGACGACATCGCCGATCTGCTGATCGGCAGGCTCTACGCAGAGGTTGCGCTCCCCGAACCGGACCCGACTGCCTGGCGCGAGCAGCTACTAGGGGTGTACACGCAGATCCGCGACCAGTACCTGAAATACCCCGGCGTCTCGCGTGCCGCGCTGGCCACGGTGCCGACCAATCTCGAGACACTGCGCGTCGGCGAAGGAATCCTGGCGATCCTGCTCGCGGGTGGCATCGAGCCGAGGACGGCCGGATGGGCCCGCGACGCGCTCTCCCTCTACGTCAGCGCCTATGCGCTCGAACAGTCGCTGGTTCAGCAACGGCGCCGACGCCAGGATCAGGAATGGGTGCTCAGCCACGAGGAGTTGTTGGACCGCTTCACCGCCCTGCCCGCCGAGAAATTCCCGCTGACTCGACGTCATGCCGCCGAGCTGATCTCCGGCACCGGACCCGACCGGTTCGAGTTCACCCTTGGCCTACTCATGAACAATCTGCGGCCCGCATTCGATTAACCCACGGCGCGCGGTGGCCACAAGGATCGACTACCGGAACGACAGCTCGATCCAGCCGACCGCGATCGAGATCCTGTCCGGAGTGGACCGTGGCCACCATGAGCCACCACCACGACCGCTGCGGCCTCGCCGGCAACCCAACATCACGCGCGATGGCGCTTGCTGCGACGGTCCAGCGATGTGGACCGGCTCGCCCGCAACCTCGACGATCTGCACCACCTGGTGCGGTTGCTGACCGGCAAGGGTCTGCGGGACGAATTCATCAAGGAGGCATTGACTTTCGCTGGGGAGGACTCGGCGATGGCGCTACATGGCGGTGAATATCGCGCGGCTCATGGAAGGGGTACCCGCGCGGGGTTCAGCGAGCCGAAAAGTGTCGGTAAGCGGAAGGGGCATCTGCCGAGTCTGCGGGTTGGCCCTCGAGCACTTGAATCTGGTCGTGCGGGTTGGGCTCGTCTATTGTTCGTTAATTGTGACGGCGGTTGCTCACGAATCTCGACGGGCGTGTTGAGGAGTCGAGATTTTACGGATTCAGGCATCACCGTTGATTAATGATGTAACTGTAAAGAGTATAAGAGTGCGTAGACAAGGAGCGTGCCGACGTCTGAGATGTCGAAAGTCGAGCCTGTGTGCGACGACCCCCCACTGATCGGCCCGAGCTGCGACTCACTGCCGATGTTCATCGAGCCTGCTCAGCTGCAATTGCTCGACAACTGGGGCTCGCCGGTCGACCTCTTCCGCATCCATCGAGCAGCCCAGAAGCACAGCGACTGAACATATGTCCAGAATCCGGGACCTGTACCCCTCCGGCGGCGCTCATCGAAATAACTCGATCTGGACACGCGATCAAGCTTCTCGAGAAAACGCTTCTGGGATTCGTGAGTAAACATCGTCAAAATTCAAGAAATAAATTCCGGCGTTAATAGGGGACTTGATGATGTAGCCCAAAGAAGGCTGTTGTGCTGAGATCTTCGGCAACGTATCTTTGTGGATGGGTCTATATTTGATCCCATTTATGCGAGGGGGAAATGTAGGCGACGCGAAATTACTGGTGTGAACATGCGTGCCGATACTGCCGGTAACACCCCGAATGCTTGGTCGGCCCCAATACCTGATGATCCGGAGCTCCGGGCCTACAGGTCATCTGCGACACCGTTGCAGTACAACCCTTTTTCACCTTCTCCGTTTGGATTGATACCAATGGCACCTGTTCTCACCTCCCTGACACCCTCTTCCGGCCCTGCGACGGTTTTCAGCTCTGTGGTGATCACCGGCTCCGGGTTCAGTAATGTCGGTCCTTTGACCGTGCGGTTCGGTAGCCAGGCAACCACATTCACCATCGACTCCGACACTCAGATCACGGCCATCTCCCCGACGGGGACAGGCACGGTGAACGTCACCGTCACCGTGGAGCTGGACGGCACCAGCAACTCACTGCCCTACACCTACGTCTGACGGCTGGTGCGGCTGGGCCGTCGGCCGGATTGTCCTTGATCTGCACCGCGGCCCGGATCGCCTGCTCAGCCACCTCCCGAACCCGCACCATCCCTACTTCCAGCCGCCGCGAATTATCTGCGGTAGTGTGCCGCCCATCGCCCGGCCATTGATAGCGAAACCGCTCAACGAGACTTTTCGATGATTTGGACCCGCAGAGCAGTAGTGTGGTCGGTGCCCCAATTGAGTTGGGTGCGTATACATTCGAACCTCGGCCCCGGTCCCTGCAACTTGGGTTCACACGATCGTCGCAACACTCTCGATTCGAGAGGTTGCGGCGATCGTGTCGTTTTCGGAGGATGTGGTTCGGTTCGGTGATCAGCTGGCGCGGCTGGTCGATGCCGGGGTTGCGGTGAGGGATGCAGCTGGGTTGCTGGGGATCGGGCGGGGCGTTGCTATGCGATCTTGCGTGCGAAGGGTCGTCCAGCGATTCACTCGCGGCGGCCCGAAACACCCCACCTATCAAGCCCTCGAAGAGTTGGGACGGGCGGTGCGCACGATCTAATCCGCAATTCCACGACCTGATCGGCGACAACGAACGCCGGGCGATGTCGCCGTTGTCCTGGTCGAATATCAACCCTTATGGCCGATTCCGGCTCGACATGGACACACGCCTGGACCTGAGCCGAGAACGTGTTGCGGGCTGGAGAATTCCTGTACGTCGGAAGTGGCCGCGAAGCTGGACCAGCAGTGGACGCGATGTCACTGCAACGGGACGTCCGCAGTCAGCCGGTCCACGAGAAAGGCGAGGATCTCGTCGCGGGCCGCGGCGGTCGGCTCCCCCGCCGTATCGACCAGATGCGCGGTGACCACACTGTGCGGGCAGCCGACGATCTGCGAGAAGAACGGCGGCGGAGAGGGGTTCGCCGCGTCGGCGGGCAGCACTCTCGGCTCGAAACGCGGACCCAGCGCTGCGGCGTAGGCGGCGAAACGCTGCGCGGTGCAGAAGCGGTCGCCCTCGAAGCGATAGGCGCGCACCACGAGATCATCGCGATCGAGTCGCTCCCGCACGGCCGCGAGCTCACCGGGCGAAATCTCTAGTCCGCCAGGCTCATCCAGTGGCAGTGACGGCTGGCACAGCACCGGCGCCAGCATCGCGGGCTCGAGCATCATGGTGAGCGCGAAATTCCCGGTGAAGCACATACCCAGCGCGCCGACGCCGAGACCGCCGCATTCGCGATGGGCCAGGGCTGCCAGCGCACGCAGCCACACCGCGACCGGGCTGGACTTGCCCGCGCCGAAGGCCCGGAATTCCGCGCTGACACAGGCTCGTTTGAAGACTTCCACGCCGGCCTCTGCCTCCGGATAGGCACCGTCGCGGCCGAACAGTGACGGCAGGTAGACGGTGAGCCCGGCGTCGCGCACCCAGCGGGCGAAGCGAGCCACATCGGGACTGATGCCGGGCATTTCCGCCATGACGATGACCGCCGGTCCGTTGCCGCTGACGTACACCGTGTGGGCTACTCCGTCGAGCGTGATCGACCGGGGTGCGAAATCGGCGAGGTCGTCGTCGAGAGAATCCTGTGGGAGAGGTTGCTGCACACCCCAAACCCTGCCGCAGCAGGTCAGCACACCGCCATTGGCAAGATCGCCACTCTTCGGTCTAATCTCGCCAAATGATTACCCACCTCGCGCTGGACGGTGTGCTCGAAGGTGCGCTCGGCCTCGGTATCGACATCGTCGACACGGCAGCCGGGATCGCCGGTGACACGACGAGCGGGCGGCTGCGGCAGCGCGTCGCATCACTCGATGGGCTGCCGGTCCGATCCAGCGGTGGGCGGCTGATCAGCGTCGATACCGAAACCCCGCTCGGCGCGGCGGAGTTCGAACCCGGCGATATTCTGGTGCTGCCCGGGCCGTCCGCGTCCAGCGAAGCGCCTGTCGAGGAACTGCTGACCCGACCCCAGACCATGCAGGCCGTCGAAATCATCCGGCGTGCGGCAGATTCCGGCGCTACGGTAGCTGCCTCCTGCTCGGCTGTCTTCGTGCTCGCGGCCTCGGGGCTGCTGTCGGGCCGGGCCGCCACCACTACTTGGTGGCTGGCGCCGCTGTTGGCCCGCCGCTTCCCCGATGTCACCGTGCACTCCGATCGCATGGTGGTCGACAGCGGCGCAATACTCACCGCCGGTGCGGCTTTCGCCCACACAGATCTGCTGCTGGCGCTGGTCGCCCGCCTCGGCGGCGGTGCACTGGCCGAGCAGGTGGCTCACTACCTGGTGCTCGATGCCCGCATGTCGCAGTCGCGCTACATGGTGCTCGAGCATCTACGGGCCACCGACCCGGTGCTGCGCGCCGTGCAACAGCACGTGCACGCCAATCTGCACCGGCAACTATCGCTGGACGAATTGGCCAGTGTCGCAGCGGTTTCTCCGCGCACTCTGACCCGCCGCATCCGCGACCGCGTCGGCGTCTCACCCACCCAGTACGTCCATCGCCTCCGGGTCGGGCAGGCGGCCACCCTACTCACAACCACGCGCGAACCCGTCGACGTGATCGCGGGCGCGGTGGGTTACGCCGATCCGGCGGCCTTCCGGCGCATCTACCGCAGGCACACTGGCGAGACACCGACCGCCACCCGCACCCGCGCGGCCGAATCGACCTAATAGGCCTATGCGGGCCGATCACCCGCGCAAACGCTCGTGTCCGCTCGCGCGACTCGGGGTTGACCGTCGACATGGCACAACCGGTGGACACGAGAACAAGACCGGACGCACCGTGGCCACATACGATGGCGAAAGCTGAACGCCCCAGCACTTCTCGCAATATTCGAGCAGTTCATCGCCAATAATCGCGCAGGTGGCCGGCGTCAGCTGAAACGCGAAAGTTGAACTCCCGCACCGGACATCGGTGCGGGAGCATCCGGTCAATATCCGATTGTGAAGCGGCGCTGGATTAACCGCGGCAGTTTGGTGACTGGGCATCGCCAAGCCCAGCGACACCTGTTCAACAAGTTCCTCGACCAACTGCACCACTGACTGCAAACCGGCCAACCCTACAACGAAAATCGAGCCTTCCCACCGCCTTCCGAGGCCGTCGAAGTTTGACTCTTAGCTACATGAGATGTCTTTCTGTTGGAGCTTCGTTGGGACGGGACGTGTGCTGACTGCCGCTGAGCAGAACTGGATCGTGATCGCTCCCGTGACCTACAGCCGCCCTGCCAGCGGGTTTCCAGCACGGGGTGAATACGCGGCAACAAGAAACTTACGGTTTCAACGTTCGTTGACATCCGCGTTCGGTGGTGGTTGCATCAGCGGTAGCAGGGGGTTTGCCATGAAATGGTCCGACATGAAGCCGGTGCGGACACAGACATGCGATGTGTGCGTTATAGGGGCCGGGATAGCAGGGCTGAATGCCCTATTCGTCGCGAGCCGTTATCTGAGCCGCGACCAGAAAGTCATCCTTGTGGACCGGCACACGCGGGCTGGCGGGATGTGGGTCGACACGTATCCGTACGTCAGGCTGCATCAGCCCCATCCGCTGTTCACCGCGGGCAACATCAAGTGGACGATCCGGAAGGATCGTTCCTACCTCGCGACGAAGAGCGAGGTCCTGGAGCATTTGGAGCACTGCCTGCAGGTCATCGAACAACGCGTCCAGGTCGAGGAGCACTTCGGCTGGGATTACCAGTCGCACGAGGAAACCGGTGGCGGCGTGCGCGTCACCTGCACCGGCCCCGACGGCGCCACGCTCGTGATCACGGCAACCAGGCTGATCAAAGCGTTCGGCACCAACGTCGTGCCGAAGGAACCGCTACATGTGTCGAGCAACCGAGTGCGGTCGGTGTCACCCAACTACTGCGACGTGCGGGGCGGCGAGATAGCCCGCAGTGACACACCGGTGTGGATTATCGGCGGCGGTAAAACCGCGATGGACACTGCTTTAGCGCTGATCACGACCTGCCCGGGCCGGGAAGTGAACCTCGTTGCCGGGCCCGGGACCATCTTTGTCAATCGCGAGCAGATCATGCCGCCCGGCGTACGCCGCTGGTGGGCCGGTGTCATGCCGAACCGCCTGTTCACCGACATCACGCGCCATTTCGACGGAACCAACGAGTCCGAGGTCCAGGATTGGCTGCTGGCCACCGCCGGACTGTCCGTGACCCCGGAAGCGGGTAACTTCTTCGCCGGCCTGCTGTCGCAGACAGAGCAGCAGATCATTCAGCAGGGCCTGAACACGGTCGTCATGGATCACTTCCAGGATGCGGTCGCCCGCGACGGCGCCGTCGAGTTGCTGTTCCGTAGCGGCGATACCGCGGCGACCAGGGCTGGCAGCTGGATCGTGAACTGTACCGGGTACCTGCTGCAGGCCAGCACACCCTATGAGCCCTACGTGTCCCCCAGCGGCTCGGTGCTGTCGATTCAGACACGCTCGGGGACATTCGGGTTCCTCTCGTTCGGCGGTTATTTCCTCACCCACCTGATGTTCCGGGACAAGCTCCGGGAGCTGCCGTTGTACGCCCTCGACGCAGAAGAGATGCGGACAAAGACAGCGACGGCAGCCGCACTCGCATACACCGCTCTGACGCTGCACCTACACAATCTGAGCATCATTTACGACGCGCTCGGGCCGTCGGTGTTCCTGCAGTGCGGACTCGATTTCGACCGGTGGTATCCGATACACCGGCGCCTGGGCAACACCGCGCATTTCATGCGGACACATCGGCGCGACCGGGAACACAACCGCCAGACCCTCGACACCATCCGGGAACGATTCAACGTCCGCTGCGGCCCGATCGTCGGCGTCTGAGGACGTCAGTCCCGCACCGACCGCACGCGCCGGGTGGTGATCTCGGCAAGTTCAGCTGGTTTCTGGTCGGAAATCCGTGGGGACCAGCCGCCGACGAAGTCAGCGAACACGACGCCCGCACCGTCCTCACCGACGCCGCCGTGGCCCACATCGCCGTCGAGGGATTCACCGCCGAACCCGTACCCGATCGGACCCGCTGCACACCGGCTTCTCTGAGCGCGCGGAGCAGATCCAACTGGCTGTACGTATCGATGACTCGCTGCGCATCGCCGGGGTCCGTCAGATACCAGGGGGCCTGTCTGAAGTGATCGGCCAACGCGATCAGCAGCGGCCAGTGGCCGATGCCAGCACGTGGCGAATGGCGGTAGACCGGTAGTGCCGTCGAAACTGATACCCGCCACATGAACGGACGGGGCATCAGCCGACCTATTGCCGCCCAGGTACGGCCTTGGCGTTTCGAACAGAAACCGCCTGCGGAGTCAGCGTCTGGGCAACGCCAGAGCCACCGGCTCCTGGAACTATGCCAGGAAAATCCGCGACGACCACCACCACGTCACCAACCAGGTCAACGGTGGCCGGCCCCCGCTGACCGTCTTCGCCGACCTACTCGACCGACGAGACATCAGAGACATCAGCGGATCCTTTGGAAGAATGCCCAAACCGAACAGTGATCCAACTGCAGGGCGAACCCAGCCAGTCGTAGCGATGGCGTCCTTCGGCGATCACTACAACCGTCGGCGTTGAGTCGGAGCCAGTTGGGCGGTGATCAGCATTCGTTCATGAACCTTTCCAGGATCGGGCCTATGACGGCCATAGCATGCGGGTGGCTGAGCTCGAGGTGGCGTGCGTCGACGACCTTGTTGTGAAGGTTGCCTGTCACGTACGGGTGCCATGCCTGCACGAGAGCGTCGTGGTCCATGCGGTCTTTGCCCGCGGTGAAGAAGAGCAAGTCTCCTTCGAAAACTTCTGGCCGGTGATCGGCCGCGATTTTGCCCGCTGTCTCGAAACTCTCCATCACTCGGTCCGTCTGTTCGGCGGTGAACAGCCCAGTGCCGACCACCTGGTCACGGATGACTGCCCACGCTTGGTCATGGGTGTCCACCTTCACCGCGTCACCAAGGTCGAACAGCTCCCGCCAACCGCCGAGCAGGTCCGCCATTAGCTGTCCCGGAGCGGGCTCGTCCACGGTGGTGATCGTCGAGGCGGCCGACAGATCCGCTGGGTCGACGGAGGTATCCAGCATGGCCAGCGTTCCGACGAGTTCACCACCGCGTTGGAGCTTTACCGCCATCGCATGCGCGATCTGCCCGCCCAACGACCAGCCGAGCAGGTGGTACGGTCCGCTCGGCTGTACTCGGCGAATCTCGGCTACATACCGCTCGGCCAATTCATTCACAGAGTCCGCGCGTGGTTCGCCCGCCACGACGTGCGGATCCTGCAAGCCGTATACCGGTCGATCCTTGTCCAAATGTTCGACCGCGCCGCCGTAGAACCACGCCAATCCCCCGGCGGGGTGCACACCGAATACGGCAGGCTTCGAGCCGCTGGCACGCAGCGGAAGCAGTACCTCCAGACCGGAGCCGCCCTCGGCCTCATCGACCTTGCGCGCCAGGGCCTTCGGTGTCGCATCATCGAACATCCATGGCAACGCGATCGTCACACCGCGAGCACGCAGTTCGGTGACCACCATCGTGGCCAGCAGCGAATTGCCGCCCAGGTCGAAGAAGCCATCCGATATCCCGACCCACTGGACGCTCAAGACCTGCGCGTAAACGTCGCTGATCACTTTCTCGGTGTGGCTCCGCGGGGCGACGAACTCGTCCACCGATACATCGAAATCGGGAGCGGGCAATGCGTTTCGATCGAGTTTGCCGTTGACGGTCAACGGCAGATCGGGCAACACCATCACTGTCGAGGGCACCATGTAGCTCGTCAGTATCTGGGCAGCGACCTCCCGGACCTGGCCCGGATCGATCGGTTGGCCGTAGATGCCCACGACGTAACCGATCAACTGATCGACACCCGAGGCGTGGCGGTGCACCGCCACGGCGGCCCGCGTCACGTGCGGGTGCTGCAGCAGCGCCGACTCCACCTCGCCCAACTCGATGCGGTAACCACGCAACTGCACCTGTGCGTCGGCCCGGCCAACGTAGTTCAACTCGAGCCCGGTGGCGGTCTTCTTCCACCGGCCGACATCGCCGGTCCGATACAACCGGCCACCCTGCGGATCGAAAGGATTGGCCACGAATCGTCCCGCCGTCAAAGCCGGGGCCCCCAGGTAGCCTCGCGATAATTGCTCACCGGCCACATAGATCTCCCCGGCGACGCCGATCGGCACCGGGCGCAGCCTGTCGTCGAGCACGTATACGCGCAACCCCGGCAGCGGCGATCCGATCCCGGCCACGTCTTTCCCACCGATCTCGGTGAACGTGACATGTACCGTCGTCTCGGTAATCCCGTACATGTTGATCAGTCGCGGCGATCCCGGCTCGTGCGCTGCAAACCATCCGGTCAAGCGGGACGCATCCAGTGCCTCGCCGCCGAATACGACGTAGCGCAAAGCGAGTTTGCCAGCGCTACAAGCGGATTCGCGATACTCGCGCTCTGCCGCAGCGAACCCGTAGAACGCCGACGGGGTCTGACTCAACACTGTCACGCCCTCTCGGGCCACAAGATCCACGAACGCCTCCGGCGATCTGGATGTGGGGTAGTCGACAACGACCAGCCTGCCACCGGACAGCAGCGCTCCCCACATTTCCCACACCGCGAAATCGAAGGCGTACGAATGGAACATCGTCCACACGTCATCCGGGCCGAAATCGAAGCGTTCGGCCGTGTTGGCGAACAACGTGACCACTTCGCGATGGCTGACCGTCACTCCCTTGGGGCGGCCGGTCGATCCTGAGGTGTAGATCACATAGGCCACGTTGTCCAGTCGCAGGTTCGGCGGCACCGGATCGCAGCCGTCCGCTGTCGCGTCCGCACTATCCTCGATGAGCACCACCGGCGCGGCGTACTGCGGCACCGCCGATGCCATCTCGACCGATGTCAACACCGCGGCCGGACGTGCGTCGTCGAGCATGAACCGCAATCGGTCCGGCGGATACGCAACATCCAGTGGCAGATACCCAGCGCCCGCTCGCACCACCGCGATCAGGCCCACGACCAACTCGATCGAGCGCGGCAACGCCACGGCCACCAGTGATTCCGGCCCGACTCCCTGCTCGATCAGCCGAGCCGCGACGTGGGTGGCCTGCCGATCCAGCTCCGCATAGGTCAACTGTGACGCACCGTCGGATACCGCGACCGCATCCGGCTGGGCCAGGACTCGGGCAGCGAACAGATCCACGAGCGTCGCGTCGGCGACCACGACGCCGTCTTCCCCTGCCGAGTCGAGCAATTCGCGGCGCTGCTTCGCATCGACGATCTCGATATCGCCGACCGCACCCGCCGGATTCGCGGTCACCTCCTCCAGAATTTGTATGTATGCGTGTGCGACCCGAGTCATCGTCTCTTCGACGAACAGATCGGTAGCGAAGGTGAGCCGACCTACCACGCCATCCGGACGGCCTCGATCATCGAGCTGCTCGACCAGCTTCATGCTCAGATCCGCCTGTGCCTGCTCGAAGCCGTTTTCCAGCGGCTCGATGCGCAGGCCCGGCAGCTCCAACGCGGCCTTGCTCAGGTTCTGGACGTCGAGGGTCACCTGATACAGCGGAAGATGCGCAGTCGACCGGGGCGGATTCATCGCTTCCACGACTTGTTCGAAGGGAACTTCCGCATGCGCGAACGCGGCCAGGTCCGTGTCACGGGTCGCGGCGAGCAATTCGGCGAACGGCTGGCTGGTCCGCACCCGTGACCGCAATACCAGCGTGTTGACGAACATACCGATCAGATCATCGAGCTCACGCTCGCCACGGCCGGCCACCGGGGTGCCGATCGCGACGTCGTCGACGCCGGCCAGCTTGGACAGCAGGACGGTCAGCGCGGCGTGCAGGACCATGAAGACTGTGGCGTTCGCGGCGCGCGCGACAGCAATGATCCGTTCGTGCAGTTGCGTGGGAAGCTCGAAATCGACGGCGCGGCCGCGCATGGACGCTACCGGTGGCCGGGGCAGGTCGGTCGGCAGTTCCAGCACCTCGGGCAACCCGTTGAGGGTGTCTTTCCAGAATCGCAACTGCCGGGACATGACCGAGTCCGGGTCGTCCGCCGAGCCGAGCACCTCCCGCTGCCACAGCGCGTAATCGGCGTACTGGACCGGAAGGGCCGGCCACATCGGTTCTGTCCCTTGCCTACTCGCCTCGTACGCCAGTGCTACATCCCGCGCGAGCGGCATCATCGACTGGCCGTCGGCGCAGATGTGGTGCACGCAGATGACCAGAACATGGTCCCGGTCATCGACCGAGAACAATTCGATACGCAACGGGGGTGCCTGGCGCACATCGAAGCCCGTCGAGACTACGGCGATCACTCGTTCCAGCAAATGCTTTTCGTCCACCCGGACGGGAGTCGGTACGGATGCGATCTCATCCGCGGCGACCGCAACCTGATACGGCTGTCCGTTGGTCATCGGGAACTTGGTCCGCAGCGACTCGTGGCGGTCGATGACCAGTTCGCACGCGCGCCGCAGCGCATCGGTGTCGAGTTCGCCCCGCAGCCGGATCACCAGCGGGATGTTGTACGCGCCGACCGTGGTGTCGAACTGATTGAGGAACCACATCCGCTGCTGCGCCGGTGACAGCGGTACGAGCGGGGGCCGCAGTCGCGGCGTCAGTGGCATTCGGGTGTTGTGGTCGAAAGTCTGCAGGCGGGAGGCGAGTTCGGCGACCACAGGTGCCTCGAACAGGTCTCGGACCCCGATACGCACTCCGAGTGCCGTGCTCAACTGGGCAGTCACCCGTGTCGCCGACAGCGAATCGCCACCGAGGTCGAAGAAACTGTCCGTCGCCCCTACGCTGTCGACGCCCAATACGCTTGCGAACACGTGGGCGATGCGCCGCTCTGCGGCAGTGCGTGGCGCGACCCAATTCCGACCGGCCGCGAATTCCGGGCTGGGAAGCGCCGAGCGGTCGAGCTTGCCGGACGTTGTGAGTGGAATCTCGGCGAGCACCATGAACACGTCGGGCACCATGTGCGCGGGCAGTCGCAACCGCGCGGTGGCCCGAACCTCGTCCGGATCCACATCCTCGCCGACGACAAGGTAACCGGCGAGACGATCTATGCCGCGCTGGTCCTTCCGCAACAGCACGACCGCGTGTTCGACCCCGGGATGTTCGGCCAGAACAGCTTCGATCTCACCGAGTTCGATGCGCTGACCGCGGATCTTCACTTGGAAATCGCGCCGTCCGAGGTATTCCAGCGTGTGCTCCGGTGTCCAGCGGACCAGGTCGCCGGTGCGGTACATGCGCGAACCGGCCGCACCGAATGGATTCGCCACGAATGCACCGGCTGTAGCAGGGGCCCGGTTCACATATCCGCGCGCCAGCTGCACACCCGCGAGGTACAACTCTCCTACGACCCCGACCGGCACCGGCCGCAACCACGCATCCAACACGACAGCCTCGACACCACGGATCGGTCCGCCGATGGTCACCGCACCACCCGGGAGCAGCGCAGCACTGATACCCGCCAGAATCGTGGCTTCGGTCGGACCGTACCCGTTCAACAGGGTCCGGCCCGGCGCCCACGTCGCGACTGTTTCCGGTGTCACCGCCTCTCCACCGGCCATCAGTACCCGCAGCGAATCCATACCGGTCGGCGACATCGTCGCCAGCACGCTCGGTGTAATGAAAGTATGCGAAATCCGCTGTGCGCGAATCAGTTCGGCCAGCTCGTCGCCCCCGAATACCGTTGGCGGCGGCACCACGAGCATGGCACCGGCGGTGTGGGCGAGCAGCATATCGAGGACCATCGCATCGAAGCCCGGAGCAGCGGTCTGCAGCACTCGCGAACCAGTGTCCACACCGAACCGGTCCCGCTGCACGGCTGCGAAATTCGCCAGCCCCTCGTGGGTGACGGCGACGCCCTTCGGCGTTCCGGTCGAGCCGGAGGTGTAGATCACGTATGCCACATCTCGGACGTGCGGCGTACGCATGCGCTCACCGTCGGTCACGGCGGCCGCCGATCTCAGGGCGATCGACTTCGCGGTGTCCGCGTCATCGAGGACGAGCGGGCGCACCGTGTCCGGCAGCAGCTCCCGCAACGCCTCGACTGTGACCGCCACCTGCACCTCGGCATCCGCCACCGTGTGCGCGACGCGCTCGAATGGATTCCGGGAATCGACGGGCACGAACGCCGCGCCCGCTTTCGTCACTGCCCACAGGCCGACCACGAATTCCACCGACCGCGGCATCATCAGCGCGACCTGAGCTCCCGGGCCGACGCCCCACGCGATCAACTGCCGCGCCACTTGGTTGGACCAGGCATCCAATTCCGCGTAGGACACGGTACGCCCGCCGAAAACAACGGCCGCCGCATCGGGACCGACCGCCACGCCCGCGGACAGCAGCTCCGCCATTACGCACGGTGCCACTGCGCTGCCACCGGAACCAGGCGCAAGCTCCCGCCGCTCGTCCGCGGACAACAGATCGATCGCACCGAGTCGCCTGGTCGGATCGGTCGTCACCGCACGCAGCACAGTTTCGAGACGGTCCGCGAGACCAGCCGCTGTCACCTCGTCGACGCGGGCCCGCTGGTAGCGGACTCGGACGTGCAACTCGTCGGTGTTGTGTGCTTGCACGGTGATCGGGTAGTGCGCTGCGTCGCGGCCATCCGCCGCGACCACCCGCATACCGTCGATGTCGGCATCGCCCAGGCCACTGCTGTCGACCGGATACGACTCGAACACGACCAGAGTGTCGAACAGTTGACTGCTGCCTGCGGCCACCATGATCTGTGAAAGTTCGAGGTAGTGGTGGTCGAGCAGGCGGGTGTTATTCGCTTGCAGTAGGCGCAGCGCGTCCTCGATCGGGAGATCCCGCCGCACATCGGCGGCGACCGGAATCGTATTGATGAACAGACCGATCGTCGACTCGACGCCCGGCAGTTCGGCCGGGCGGCCGGATACCGTGCCGCCGAAGGCCACCCGTTCGACACCGAGCAGATTGCCCAGCACCACGGCCCAGGCGAACTGCACGATCGTCGCCATCGTCACCGCTCGTTCTCGCGCGAATTTCACCAACTCTGCCGTCGCGGCACGATCGAGAACGATCGGCAGATCGATCGGGGTGTCCGCGGTCGTCGCCGTGTGTGGATCCGCAATCAATGTGGGCTCGCTGAAGTCCCGCAGCGCGTCCCGCCACACCTCGATGCTGCTGGCGCGATCGCGCAGGCTCAGCCATTCCAAGTAATCGCGGTACGAGGTCGCCGGGGGAAGCAGCTCCGACTGTGCGGCCACGGCATACAAACTGATCAATTCACGCCACAGCAGCGGCAAGGACCAGCCGTCGAGCAGAAGATGGTGCGCGGTCAACACCAGCCGGAACTCGTGCGGCCCGACGGCAACAAGCAGGAACCGCAGCAGCGGCGGGTCGGCGGGATCGAACACGACCGCCCGCTCGGCTTCGATCAGCTCATCCAACTCCCTTTTGTTGCCACAGTGATCGACGTTGAGCCAGCGCACCGTGGCGGTAGCCGGAATAACCTGCACGGGTACACCATCGGCGGTTCGTGTGAATGCGGCCCGCAGGTTGGGATGCCGCCCAAGCAAGGCTTTCGCGGCACGCTCGAGCCGATTCTCGTCGACCGCACCGGTAAGAGTGAGTACCGATTGCGCCGTGTAGACATCGAGTTGGCCCGCCGCGAATTCGGCGTGGAACAGCAAACCTTCCTGCAGCGGCGCCAGCGACCATACCTCGCTCAGCCGACCGTACCGGTCGGCGAACATATCCAGATCGCGCTGCGTGAGGTCGACCAGCGCAACATCTGCGCGCGACAGTCCCCATTCGTCGTCTGCACGAGCGATGCTGGCGATCTCGGTCACGGCGGCGACCCATCCGTCGACGAGTTCGGCCACGTCGTCGTGTTCGAGTAGCCGCGAGGCGTAGCCGACATGTGCCGACAGCTCAGGTCCCGCCGCGGTGTCCACGATGTTCACATCGATCGTGATCACCGCTGCGGCAGGCATATCCGGATCGAAGGCGGCCCGCCGATCGAACTGCTCGTCGGTCGGAACCCACGCGAGGTCCGACATCGATGTGAGGTCGACGCCGGCCCGGCCCAGATTGTTGAAACTGATCTGCGGCTGGGACGCCGACGCGAGCCGGTCGGCCGTGTCGGTGTTCATATAGCGCAGCAGGCCGTAACCGATGCCCTTGTCGGGGATTTCGCGCAGCTGGTCTTTGACGGACTTCACTGCCGCGCGCAGGTCCGCACAGTCGATTCCACTGAGGTCGAGCGCGACTGGGTATGCATTGGTGAACCAGCCCACGGTGCGTGAGATATCCGCGCCTGCGGCGATCTGCTCTTGGCGGCCGTGTCCTTCCAAGAGGACTTTCATACCCGGGTGCGTGATGCCGCGGTGGCGGCGCCAACCGGCCAGCGCCACGGCCAGAGCGGCCAGCAGCGCATCATCGACGCTGCCGCGCACGGCTCGCGGCACCGTGTCCAGCAACGCCGAGGTCACTGCGGTCGGGATGGACACCGTCAGATGCCGCACCGTCGCCTGGGTGTCCACGGCGGGATCCAATTCCGCACTCCCGATTAGCGGATCGGCCGCCGCACTCATCCGCTGCCACAGCTCGAACTCACCGCCGCGGGCAGCCGCGGCGGCGCTCAACGCGTGTGCCCACCGCCGCATAGATGTGCCCTGTGTCGGCAACTCGACTGCGCGTCCCTGGCTGATCTGCTGCCAGGCGGTGACAAAGTCGGGCAACAGAATCCGCCACGACACCCCGTCGACAGCCAGGTGATGAATCACGATAAGGGCGCGGGCATCGGCTTCGACGCCCGATTCGGGAAGCAGGCATACGACCTGCAGCATCCGGCCCTCGGCGGGATCGAGTCGGTCGGACGCCTCGGCCAGCGCCGCTTCCACCACAGCGGTGAAGCCGTCGCTGCCCGGCACCTCATGCGCCCGGAAGGTTCGGACGAACACCGAGCCTGCGGCATCGGCGGCGCCCACGGGAAGCACCTCCATGCATCGTTCGCGCAGCCGCGAGCGCAGCATGTCGTGCTGGTCGAGCACCGCCTGCACGGTCGCGGTAACGTCACCGACTCGTGCGTCCCTCGGCAAGCGCACCAGCATGGACTGCGCGAACCGATCGGCTGGCCCGAGCCGCTCGACAAACCACGACACGATCGGCGTGAAGGGGATCTCGCCCACGCCACCGCCAGGCAGTTCCGCCAGAGTCACCCGTTCCGCAGCCGCGGCGACCTGTGCGAGCCCCCGAACGGACTTGCGCTCGAAAATATCGCGAGCCGTCACGATGACACCCGCTGTCTTCAGCCGCGATGCCAACTGGATCGACATGATGGAATCACCGCCGAGCGCGAAGAACGAGGTCGTCGCGCCCACCGACGCGATGCCGAGCACGTCCGCGAAGGCGGCGGCAATAGTGCGTTCCAGTTCGGTCGCCGCGGCGACGGCATCGTCGTCATCGATCTCGAAAACGGGGTCCGGCAGCGCTTTTCGGTCCACCTTGCCAGTCGAGGCGAGCGGCATGTGGTCGAGCACGGTAATCGTCGACGGCACCATGTACGCAGGCAATACCGCGGCGAGGTGTTCGAGCACGGCGCTCGGCTCGACGACGGACGCGGGTTCGGCCACGACGTATGCGACGAGCATCGGTTGCCCACCGGATCCCTTATGGCTCACCGTGACAGCAGCAGCCACCTTCGGATGCGAAAGCAGTGCGGCGTCGATCTCGCCGAGTTCGATGCGCTGGCCACGGATCTTGACCTGGAAGTCGATGCGGCCGATGTATTCCAGCGCACCCTTCGCCGTCCAGCGCACGATGTCGCCGGTGCGATACATCCGTGATCCCAGCTCGCCGTAGGGATTGGCCACGAACGCACCCGCTGTCGCGGCAGGGCGACTCAGATAGCCCTGCGCCAATGCGGCACCGGAAAGGTACAGCTCCCCGGTCACCCCAACCGGCACCGGACGCAGCAGCGAGTCCAACACCACAGCCTCGACACCACGGATCGGACCACCAATGGTGATCACCTCGGACTGCTGCACCGGATCGCTGATCGTGGTCACGATCGTCGTCTCCGTCGGGCCGTAGATGTTGTGCAATTGCCGCCCCGGCCCCCAAGCCGCGATCAGGTCCGCCGACACCATCTCACCGCCGACCGCCAGCACCCGCACCGACGCGAAGTCCGCAGGTGCCATCGTCGCCAGCACGCTGGGTGTCAGGAACGCATGCGTCACCCGATGCGCACGAACAAGTGCGGCCAGATCCGGGCCGCCGTACACCTCCGGCGGCGACACGACCAGGCAAGCGCCGGCCGCACACGCCATCAACGCTTCGAGCAGCACCGCGTCGAAGGCGGGCGCCGCCACTTGCAGCACACGCGAGGTGGCGTCCACGCGATAACGCGCACGCTGCTCGGCCGCGAATCCGGCCAATCCCGCATGCGTCACCACGACACCCTTCGGTATCCCGGTCGAACCGGACGTGTAGATCACATACGCCGCATCCTGAATCTGCAGTGCCCGCGCGCGATCCGCATCCGTGACGGCCTGGCTCGGTTGCGCGGCGATCTCGGCGGCCGAATCCAGGTCGTCGAGCACCACCCATCCGACATCTCCCGGAAGCGAGGTGTGCGCGGCCGCGACTGTGATCCCCACGGTGACACCGGAATCGTTCACCATGTGCGCAATCCGCTCCACGGGATATCGCAGATCCACGGGGACGAACGTGGCACCGGTCTTCGCTATCGCCCACATGGCGACGTGGTAGTCGACCGACCTCGGCACGGCCAGCGCCGTGAATACCCCTGGTCCGACCCCTCGGGCGAGTAGGTGCGCGGCGAGCTGGTTGGACCGGCGATCGAGCTCGAGGTAGGTGAGGGTCTCAGTATCCCCGAGCAGGGCCATCGCCGCCGGATCTGTTGCCACGGCCTCGGCCAACAGTTCAGGCAGCAGACACGGCGACGTGGTCGCACCACCACGTGCCGGGACCAGCCGTTGGGCCTCCGCTGCACCGAGCAGATCGATATCGCCCACCGCGCGCCCCGGATCGACGGCGACCGCTTCGAGGACCCGGACGAACCTCTCGGCGAACGACTCCGCTGTCGATGCGACGAAAAGGTCCCTCGCATAGGTGATCTCGCCATCGATGCCAGCCGGCCGCTCACCGTCGACGCGTTCAGTCACCAGCACGGTGAGGTCGGTTTTGGCCTGCGCCAAGCCGGGGTCGAGCAGTTCGACATCGATACCGGGCAGGTCGAACCGGGCAGCGCGCATGTTCTGCAACCCGAACATCACCTGATACAGCGGCGTATACGCCGTGGACCGGGGACGGTCGAGGACATCGACCAGTCGTTCGTAGGGCACATCGGCGTGCGCGAGGGCCTCGAGGTCCACATCGCGCACCTGGGCCAGAAGTTCCCGGAACGACAGGTTCTCGCGGATACGCGTGCGCAACACCACGGTGTTGACGAACATGCCGACCAGATCGTCCAGCACCTGGTTGCCTCGACCGGCGACCGGGGTGCCGACCGTAATGTCCTCGCTGTGCGCGGTGCGCGCCAACAGGATCGCCAATGCCGTGTGCAGCACGACGAACACGGTGACGCCCTCACGGTGTGCCAGCCGCACGATGTCATCGTGCAGCCGCGCCGACATCGCGAAGCGGACGATGCCACCGGCCATCGACATGGTGGCGGGCCGTGGCCGATCGGTCGGCAGGTTGAGCAGTTCCGGGGCGTCACCGAGAACCTCGATCCAGTAGGCGATCTGGCGCGCTATCAGCGACGCCGGATCGTCCTCGGTGCCGAGTATCTCGCGCTGCCATATCGCGTAGTCGGCGTACTGGACTTCCAGTGGTTCCCATTGCGGCGCTTCGTGATTCACACGCGCTTGGTAGGCAGCGAAGACATCACGGGCCAGCGGGGCCATAGATGAGCCGTCGGCGGCGATGTGATGGACCACGACCACGATCACATGCTCGTCGGTGCCGGTGCGATACAGCCTGGCCCGTACGGGCGCCGATTCCGCGACATCGAAACCCGTCCCGACGGCATGCCGAATCCGGTCGGCCAGCTCCGCCTCGTCGGCGACCGACGCCGGCTCCAACACCAGGCCCCTGGCCACAGCCGCAATGTCCTGCACGACCTGGCACGGTTCGCCGTCGACAGCGGGGTACAGCGTGCGCAGGGGCTCGTGCCGGGATACCACATCGAGTAATGCCGCCCGCAATGCATCGACATTCAGCTGGCCTGTCAACCGCGCCGCGAAACAGATGTTGTATGCCGCCGAAGCGGTGTCGAACTGGTTGAGGAACCACATCCGCCGTTGCGCCGCCGCCAACGGGACCGCCGCCGGGCGTGGCCGGGCTGCAAGCGGAACCACCGTGGAACCGGTTCGCCTGCCGAGGCATTGGGCCAATCCGGCGATCGTCGGCTCCTCGAAGACATCGCGGATGCCGACATCGACACCGAGCGCCGCGGCGGCTCGCGCCGCGATGCGGGCAGCGGTAAGCGAGTTGACCCCGATCTCGAAAACGTTCGCCGTCACGCTCACTCGGTCGATATCCGTAAGCGCGGCAACGATTTCGGCGAGGGCCGCTTCGTATTCGGTGCGGGGCGGCACGAATTCCTCGCCATCGTCGAACACTGGCTGCGGCAGGGCAGCTCGATCGAGCTTGCCGTTCGGTGTCAGCGGCATCGCATCGAGCACCTGTACAGCGGCCGGAACCAGGTACGAAGGAAGTGAGCGGTTGAGCTGGTCGCGAATCGCGCGCCCATCGGTCACCGCACCGGATACGAGCGTCACGTATCCGACGATGCGTTCGGCCGTGGCAACGACGACGGCGCGTGCGACATCCGGGAGCGCGGACAGCGCCGCTTCGATATCACCTGGTTCCACCCGCTGACCACGGACCTTGACCTGAAAATCACTGCGGCCCAGGTAATCCAGCTCACCAGCTTTCGTCCACCGGACCAGGTCACCGGTCCGATAGAGCCGCTCACCTGCAGCACCGAACAGGTTCGCTACGAATACACTGCAGGTGAGGTCGGTGCGAGCGTGATAACCGCGCGCCAGCTGGATACCGGAGATGTACAGGTCGCCGACCACACCCACCGGCACCGGCCGCAACCGCGAGTCCAGGACGTAGATCCGCATTCCCGATACCGGCGTACCGATCGGAACCATCGCACGGGTCGTCACACCCGACAAGCAGCGTGCAGCCGTGACGACTTCCGCCTCGGCCGGGCCGTACCAGTTCACCACCTCGGCATTCGTGAACACCCGCGCCGCGGCGTCGACAGTGCGCTGCGCCAGCGCCTCACCGGCGACGAGTACTCGCCGGATCGATGGCAGCTCCGTGACAGCGGTGGTTTCGAGGAGAACGTCGAGCATCGAGGGTACGAAATGCACGGTAGTGACCCGGTGTCGCGCGATGACACCGGCAAGGTACGCCGGGTCGCGGTGCCCGTCGTGTTCGGCGACCACGATCTGCGCACCGGTCTGTAACGGCCAGAACAACTCCCATACCGCGATGTCGAACGTGATCGGTGTCTTGTACAGGATCATGTCGGAGGCGTCGTGCGGCCACTGCTGCTGTGCCCATGCCAACTGGCTCACGGTCGCGGCATGGGTCAGCGCGACGCCCTTGGGAACACCAGTGGAGCCGGAGGTGAACAGGACGTAGGCCACATTGGCTGGCCGCAGCGGCGCGCGGCGCTCCGAATCGGTGATCGGGGCATCGGGAAGACCGGCCACGTCCACTCGATCGATCCGCGCGGTCGCGAATCCATCCGGAAGTTCCTCGCCGTCGGCCGATGTGGTGAGCACCATCAGCGGCCGCGCCGCGTTCAGCACATCAGCGATTCGCGCGCTTGGATGATCCGGATCTAGCGGAAGGAACGCAGCGCCCGCCTTCACCACCGCGTACAGCGCCGTGATTTGCTCAATCGATCGCCGGATGCACACCGCCACAACACTTTCCGTGCCGGCACCGCGCGCGATGAGCCATCGGGCGACACGGTTGACGCGGGTATCGAAATCCCGGTAGGTCAACACGGTGCCGTCGGGGACGCGGATAGCCGGAGCGTCCGGAGTGCGAATGACCTGCTGGTCGAAGGCGTCAACCAGGGTCCGGCCTGCCGCGGCGGGAGCCGCGGTGTCGTTCCATCGCTCCAGCACCAGGTGCCGCTCGGCGGCATCGAGCAGCTCTATCGCGCCGACCGCCGTATCGGTATCGGTCGCGGCCGCGTCGAGTACCCGCACGAATTGTTCGGCGAAACGCCGTACGGAGTCCGCGTCGAAAAGGTCCGTGGCATAGGTCAGGCGCAGCGTCATGCCGGTCGGCTCGTTGTGGGCGCCGTGGCCCTCGGTCATCATCAGCAGCAGGTCGTAGATCGCGGCCCTGTCGCCCGGATCCACGTTCTCGACGGTGAGGCCCGGAAGTTCGACACGCGCCTGCACCATATTCTGGTAGGCGAGCATGACCTGGAACAACGGTGTATGGGCTGTCGACCGCGCGGGATTGACTGCCTCGACCAACTGCTCGAATGGGACGGCGGCATGGTCGAATGCCTCGATATCTGTGCGCCGCACCTGGTTCAGCAGGCTCGAGAACGATTGATCCACCGTGACCCGGGTGCGCATCACCAATGTGTTGACGAACATCCCGACAAGGTTGTCGAGTGATCGGTGACCGCGGCCCGCATATGGCACACCGATGGCGATGTCGTCGCTGCCCGAAAGCCTCGACAGCAATACTGCCAGCGCCGTGTGCACGACCATGAACGTCGTCGCCTCGGCTCGCCGCGCCAGCGCCTCCAATCGGCCCTGCAGCTCACCGGGGATCGTGACATGCTCGACCGCACCACGCTGTGTCTGCACAATCGGCCGCGGCCGATCGGTCGGCAATTCGATCACATCGGGGATACCCGCGAGTTGAGTCTGCCAATAGCCGATATCGCGGGCCACACACGAGTCCGGGTCGTCCGCCGAGCCGAGCACCTCCCGCTGCCAGAGGGCGTAATCGGCGAACTGTACGGCCAGCGGAGCCCAGTCCGGCGGGTTACCACTGGACCGCGCACGGTAGGCCGTCACGATATCGGCAGCCAATGGCGCTACCGAAAAGCCGTCGCAACTGATGTGGTGGATGGCTAACGCAACCACCCATGACTGGTCGGACAGCTGATACAACGCAATACGCAGTGGCGCGCCCTTCGACACGTCGAATCCGGCACCCGAGAACTCGGCCAACCGGTCCGACAGCGCGCGCTCACCGACCGGCTGCGGCGTGAGATCCCAGGTCCCGACAACGTCGGCCGCGTCGAGCACAACCTGCGTTGGCGTGCCATCAACAGCCGGATACACCGTGCGCAGGCTCTCATGCCGCTCGATCACATCACCGACGGCCGCCGTGAGGGCAGCTATGTCGAGCACACCGTCGAGTCGGATCGCCAGCGGCACAACGTATCCGGGTGAATCCGGATCGAACTGGTTGAGGAACCACATCCTTGCCTGTGCCTGCGACAGTGGAACACGGTCCGGACGCGGCTTCGGAGTCGGCTCGGGCAGGTTCGGTACCGCACGCAGCCGCGAGATACGTTCGGCGAGGTCGGCAACGGTGGGCGCCTCGAATATCACCCGCACCGGTACCGCCACGCCGACGACATCGCCTATCCGGCTCAGCGCGCGCGTCGCGATGAGCGAATTTCCGCCCACGGCGAAGAAGTTGTCGTCCGCGCCGATCTCCGGGCGATCGAGCAGCTCGGCGAAGATCCCGGCGACCGCCTGCTCGACGAGTCCCTGCGGCGCGCGATACCCGGCTTCCTGGTTTCTCGGATCCGGCACCGGCAACGCTCGGTAGTCGACCTTGCCGTTGGCCGTGAGCGGGATCGCGTCGATCCGGATCAGCGAGGTTGGCACCATATACGCTGGCAGCCGTTCGAGCAGAAAGCTGCGGACCCGCTTGATATCCAACGCCTCTGTGGCCACCACGTAGGCCACCAAGCGCTGCTCGCCGCGATCGGTGCGCACCTGCACGACGGTCGCGTTCACCTGCTCGTGGGCGATCAGCGCGGCTTCGATATCACCGAGTTCGATCCGCAGACCGCGCATCTTGACCTGGGTGTCGGCGCGGCCGACATAGCGCAGGCTGCCATCCGCGTCCCAGCGGACCAGGTCGCCGGTGCGGTACAGCCGAGAACCACTCGCACCGGAGCAGGGGTCGGCGACGAACGTCGCTGCCGTGAGACCAGGACGTTCGTGGTAACCGCGAGCCAGCTGGATCCCACCCAGGTAAAGCTCACCGGTAACCCCGACCGGAACTGGACGCAACCGCGAATCCAGAACGCGCACAACCACATTCGCCTCGGGGACGCCAATCGGCACTGCGACGCCGTCGAGTGCGTCGATGCGATGGTAGGTGACGCTGACCGCGGCCTCCGTCGGCCCGTACAGGTTGTCGATGCGCGCCGGGCTGAGATCCCGGAAGCGGCGAACGGTGTCAGCCGGCAGCGCCTCGCCGATGCACAGTACCCGCCGCAGGTCTGGGAACTCGCGCCCAGCAGCCTGCTCGAGGAATGCGGAGAGCAGTGACGGCACGAAATCCATAGTCGTGACTCGATAGTCGCCCATCAGTCGGGCCACGGCGTCCGGGTCGAGGTGCGCGTCGGGACCCGCGACAACCACCGCCGCGCCGCAGGTCAATGCGGAAAACAGCTCCCAGACCGACAGGTCGAAGGTGAACGGCGTGCGCAGCAGCATCACGTCGTCGCCGCCGAGCCCATACTGATCCCGCAGCCACCGCAGTTGATTCACCACCGCGGCATGCGTTACCGCCACACCCTTCGGCACGCCCGTCGAACCCGAGGTGTAAATGACATAGGCCAGATCGTCCGGACGCAAAGCACGGGTCCGGTCGGCGTCGGTCACCTTCGACGTATCCACGTGCTCGATACCGAACTGCTCTAACGTCCACACCGGCACGTCATCGGGCAAATTCGCCTCGTCGACCGGCCGAGTGAGGACAGCATTCGGCATCGCGTCGGTGAGGACCGCGCGCACCCGGTCGACTGGGTGTTCCGGATCCAGAGGCAGATAGGCCGCGCCCGCCGCATGGATCGCGTACAGCGTGGTCAGCAGATCAACGGAGCGACGCATCGCGACGGCAACAACGGTTCCCGGGCCAACGCCCCGTCCGATCAGCGCGCGTGCCAGCGAATTCACCCTCGCCGCGAATTGTCGGTAACTGAGTCGGCCGCCTCCCTCTGCATCAACCACCGCGGTGCTGTCCGGGGTCGCCGTCGCCTGCGTGGTGAACAGGTGCGCGATCGTCGCGGACGACGGAGGCGTCGTGTCACCGGTCGACCGCGCGGTCAGCTCGCGCACCTCTCTTGCGGTCAGTAGATCGATATCACCGACAACGCGGGCGGGATCGACGACGATTGCCTGCAGCAGGTGCAGGTAACGGTCGAAGATCGAGGAGATCGTCGCCTCATCGAACAGGTCTGTCGCATAACCGAATTCGACTGCCATATCGTCCGGTTCACCGTCCGGCCCCAGCGCGTCGACGAGATTCAGATGCAGGTCGTACTTGGCTACGCTCGGATCAACCATTCGGGCCGAAACCGTCAGGCCCTCGAACCCCATCGTCGGGATCTCGATGTTCTGGAACGAGAATCCGACTTGGGTCAACGGCGCATGTGCTGTCGTGCGCGGCGGATTCAGCACCTCGACGAGCCGCTCGAACGGGATGTCGGAGTTCTCGAAGGCGGCCAGATCGGTGGCCCGGACTTGATCGAGTACCTGCAGGAAGGACGCGGCAGGCTCGATGCGTGTCCGCAATACCAGCGTATTGACGAACATTCCGACCAGAGCATCGAGTCCAGGCTCGCCGCGGCCGGCGATCGGTGTGCCGACCGCGATGTCACCGGTTCCCGACAGCCGCGCCAGCAGCGCGGCGTAAGCCGCGTGCATCACCATGAAGACCGTCGCGTCGTGGCGGCGGGCCAGCGCGATTACCTCACGATGCAGATCTGCGGGCACCATCATCGACACCGTCGCACCACGGAACGACTGTTTCGCCGGACGCGCGCGATCGGTAGGCAGGTCGAGCACCTCGGGCAAATCGGCGAGAGCCGCACGCCAGTAGTCGATTTGGGCGACGGTCTGGCTGTGCGGGTCGCTCTCGGTGCCGAGCAATTTTCGTTGCCACAGAGCGTAGTCCGCGTATTGCACAGGTAACGGCGCCCACAGCGGTACCTGTTGCCGGATGCGGGCTTTGTATGCGGCCATCAGATCTGCGGCAAGCGGCGCGAGCGATGACCCGTCGAAGCTGATGTGATGGACGACGAGCACCAGGGTGTGGTCGTCAGGTGCGCTGCGCAGCAAGGTGGTCCGGAACGGAACCTCGGCTGTGATATCGAACCCGGCGCTCACCTCCGCGGCAATGCTTGCCTCGACCTCGCTCGCCGCGACCGGCAACGGCGCCAGCCTGGGCAGTGCCGTCTCCACCGAGACGACCACCTGGTGGGGTCCGCTGTCGCTGTCCGGGTAGACGGTGCGCAGGGATTCATGCCGGTCGAGCACATCCGCGATCGCCGCGTGCATGGCGGCCACGTCGAGGTCTCCCGACATGTGGACGACCATCGGAATGTTGTACAGCGCAGAGCTCGTGTCGAACTGATTGAGGAACCACATGCGCGCCTGCGCGGGCGACAGCGGGATTCGGACCGGGCGCTCCTGCGGCGCAAGGGGTTCCCGTCTCGCCGCGTCGCTGGTCCGGAGATTCTCCGCTAAAGCGGCGATGGTCGGCGCATCGAAGATCGCGCGCAACGAAACATCGACACCGAACGCAGCGCTCAGTTGTGCCGCTACCCGTGTAGCCGACAACGAGTTTCCGCCCAGATCGAAGAAACTGTCGAAGACGCCCACGCGCTCGATCCCCAGCACCGCGGCACACACGTCGGCGACGATCTGCTCGGCAGCATCGCGAGGTGCAACGAATTCGATTGTGGTGGCGGCGAATACCGGCTCGGGCAATGCCGCACGGTCGATCTTGCCCACCGACGACAGCGGCAGCGTGTCCAGCACCATCACCACATCCGGGACCATGTGCGACGGCAGGCGTTGGGCAGCGTAGCCCAGCAGCTCCGCGGTATCGACGGTGTCGATCGGCACGACGTAGGCGGCCAGTCTCGACCCGCCGTCGGTCGCGACGCCCACCGTCACCGCTACCGCCACGTCGGGGTGCGCGGCGAGGACGGCCTCGATTTCGCCGAGCTCGATGCGCTGGCCCCGGATCTTGACCTGGAAGTCGGTGCGACCGAGGTATTCCAGAGTTTCCTGCGGTGTCCAGCGGACCAGGTCGCCGGTCCGGTACATACGGGTACCGGGGGGACCGTACGGATTGGCCAAGAAGGTGGTGGCCGTAGCGACCGGCCGGTTGAGATATCCGCGGGCCAGCTGCGCTCCGGACACATAGAGCTGTCCTGTCACGCCGACCGGCACCGGCTGCAGGTCGGCATCCAGTACCACGGCCTCGACACCACGAATCGGGCCACCGATGGTGACGCGGTCTCCGACACCCAACGGGTCGCTGATCGCGACCATGATCGTGGTTTCGGTCGGCCCATACCCATTGAACAACTGCCGACCAGGTGCCCATACCGCGACCGTCTCCGCCGACACCGCCTCCCCACCGGCCACCAGCACCCGCAGCGAATCCAAACCGGCCGGCGACATCGTCGCCAGCACGCTCGGCGTCACGAATGCGTGAGACACCCGCTGCGCCCGAATCAATTCCGCCAAGTCCTGCCCTGCGAAGACTTCCGGCGGCGACACCACCAACGCCGCACCGTTCGCATGAGCCATCAGCAACTCCAGAACAACCGCGTCGAAACCCGGTGCCGCCAACTGCAACACCCGCGAGGAACTGTCGACCCAGTAACGCTCCCGCTGCTCGGCTGCGAAATTCGCCAATCCCTCGTGGGTGACTGCGACACCTTTCGGCGTCCCCGTCGAACCCGAGGTGTACAGCACATACGCCGTGTCCGAGATATGGCAGGACCGCACCCGATCTGCATCGGTCACCGCCGCCGAGGACTGCGAGGCGATGCAGACCGTGGTGTCTGGATCGTCGAGCACTAACTGCCGGACAGAATCCGGAAGCAGGTCTCGGGCGGCCTCGACGGTGATTCCCACCCGGACATCGGCATCGGCCACCATGAGCGCGACCCGATCGGCCGGATTTCTCGGATCAACCGGCACGAACGCCGCGCCCGCCTTGGTCACCGCCCATATCCCCACCACGAACTCCACCGACCGCGCCATCGCCAACGCGACCTGATCCCCCGGGCCTACCCCCGACCCGATCAACTGCCGCGCAAGACGGTTCGACCAGGCATCCAACTCCCCATACGACACCGTGCGCTCGCCGAAAACCACTGCCGCCGCGCCCAGGTCCCGTACCGACAACACCTCCGCCAACACCCTCGGTGCCTCGGCATGGCCACCCGACGCGGGCACCAACCCTGCTCGCTCGCCCCTCGAGAGCACATTCACACCACCCAACCGGGCCTGCGGGTTGGACACGACCGCATCAAGTACCCGATTCAGCCGCGCGGCCAGCTCCTCGACCGTCGCCCGATCGAACAGATCCGTGGCGTAATTGATCCGCAGTGCGACATCGCCTCCCGCGGCGGTGTTTTCGGCGACGGTGACGATGATGTCCACCTTGGCCGGCTGCGGCCCAGGATCCAGGACCTCGACTGCGAGGTCGGATAACTCCAGACGCGGGCGGTCCATGTTCTCGAACGCGAGATATACCTGACACAGCGGGGCATGGGCGGTCGACCGCGTGGGATCGATTTCATCCACTACGCGTTCGTAGGGCAGGTCGCTATTGGCAAAGGCATCGACATCGATCTCTTTGACCTGCGCCAGAAACGCGGTGAACGATTTGCCGGAACGTACCTGGGTGCGCAGCGGCACCGTGTTCACGAACATGCCGATGAGCGGTTCCAACGCCCGCTCGCCGCGGCCCGCGACGGGCGTCCCGATGGTGATGTCCTGCGAGCCCGAGAGCCGGGCCAGCACAACCGCCAGGGCGGCATGGACGACCATGAAAGTAGTGACGTTGGCTGTGCGAGCCAACCGCTCGATCCCGGCGAAGGTTTCGGCCGGTATCACGGTGTCGGCGACGTCGCCGCGCATGGACTGGTGAGCAGGGCGCGGACGGTCGGTGGGCAGCTCCAGCAACGGCGGCATCCCCGCCAACTGCGCTGCCCAGAAACGCAACTGACGTGCCGCCAAAGACTCCGGATCGTTCTCGTCACCGAGCAAGCGGCGGTGCCAGATGCTGTAGTCGGCATATTGCACCGTCAGGGGCTGCCAGTCCGGTGTCTTTCCTTCCGACCTCGCTTCATAGGCCGTCACGACATCGGCCGCGAGCGGTCGAAGCGACGATCCGTCGCAGCAGATATGGTGCAAGACGATAACCAGCACATGCCGACGCCGGTCCGCGGACGTGAGAAGCGTGACCTGGATCGGGGGACTCGTACGCACGTCGGACCCGGTCGACGCCAAGTCACGGAGCCGATGCGCGATGTCGGCGGAGTCGATCGGTTCCGGCGACAGATCGAGACCCGCGACAACGTGCTCGACCGGCAGAACGAGCTGTGTCCCTACTCCATTCACGACTGGATAGACGGTGCGCAGGGATTCATGCCGATCGATCACATCCGTCAGGGCCGCGTGCAGCGCAGCGACGTCGAGACGGCCGCTCAGCTGAACCACCACTGGAATGTTGTAGGCCGCCGAGGCGGGATCGACCTGATTGATCAGCCACATTCGGTTCTGCGCCGGCGACAACGGAATCGGCTCGACGCGTGGCTGCGCGCGCAACGCGAGCCGGCCGGGGCGGTGCTCGGCGTCGACGTGCGCGGCGAGTTCGATGACGGTCGGTTTGCCGAACAGATCCCGGACCGACACATCGGATCGGGTCAGCTCGGCGATCCGTACGGCAGCGCTGGTCGCGGTGAGCGAATTGCCACCCAGTTCGAAGAAACTGTCCCGCGCGCCTACCCGCTCCAAACCCAGCACCTCGGCGAAGACATCCGCGATCGTCTCCTCCATAACGGTGCTCGGCGCAACGTAGGCCGCGGCCGAATCGAAGACCGGCTCAGGCAGCGCCCGATAGTCGACCTTGCCGTTGACGGTCAGCGGCAACTCGGACAACTCCACCACGGCGGCTGGGACCATGTATTCCGGCAGCATCGCCGCGACATGCGCGCGCAGGGCGTCGGCCCCAGCGGCAATTTCGCCGGTGAGCACGACATAGGCGACGAGCCGGGCCGCCTCCGTGCCGGGCAGATGCACGATGACGACTGCCGCTGAGACCGCGCTGTGGGTCAGCAGTGCGTTACGGATCTCGTCGAGCTCGATGCGGAACCCGCGCAGCTGCACTTGCCGATCGCCACGGCCGCGGTATTCAAGCTCACCCTTGTGATTCCATCGTGCGATATCGCCGCTGCGATAGAGCCGCTCGCCCGGCTCGCCGAACGGGTTGGCCACGAACCGTCCGGCGGTAAGTGAAGGCCGGTTGAGATAGCCCCGAGCGAGTTGCGTTCCGGCGACGTAAATCTCCCCCCAGGCTCCCAGCGGCGCCGGGCGCAATCGTTCGTCCAGTACATATGTGCGCAGCCCCGGCAGCGCCGGGCCGATCGTGCTCGGCGCCCCCGGCATCGCGATCTGCGGTGTCAGGCCGAGGTAGGTGACGAAGACCGTGGTTTCGGTGATGCCGTAGCTGTTGGCCAGCACAGGAAGCTTCGGGTTGTGCCCGTACCAGTCCGCCAGCCCCGCCGGGTCGAGACGTTCGCCCGAGAGAATGACCAGTCGCACCGAAAGCTCACCGTCGGGCTCACCGGCGTCCGCGTAACGCTGCCGCGCCACGGCGAATTGGTGGAACGCGGATGGCGTCTGGTTGAAGATGGTCACCTTCTCGAGCGCCACCAAGCGCACGACATCGTCCGGTGAGCGTGTGGTGAGGCTGTCCACGACGACCACTCGGCCACCACTGACCAATGCGCCGAAGATCTCCCACACCGAGTAGTCGAACGCAAACGAATGGAACAATGTCCACACATCTTCAGTCCGGACACCGATCTCAGCGCACGCGTTCACCAGGTACGTCGCGACGGCGCGATGGGCGATCGCCACGCCTTTGGGCCGACCTGTCGATCCGGAGGTATAGATGACGTATGCGACGTTGTCGGGGCACAGTTGGCTCGGCCGATCGGCGTCCGTGATCGGCGCTGCTGACTCGTCGCCGACCGCGCCGTCGAATAGCACCACACGTCCGGGGTCACTGGGCAGGTATTCGCGCATACTGCCCGTAGTCACGACGGCGATCGGATCGGCGTCGTTCAGCACATATTCGAGCCGGTCAGCCGGATGCGCGGCGTCCAACGGCAAGTACCCCGCGCCCGACTTCAGGACGGCCAGCGTGACGACGATGAGATCGGCGTCCCGTGGCATCGCGATGGCTACCAGTGATTCCGGCCCGGCCCCGAGAGCGATGAGCGTGCGGGCGAACCGGTTGGATCGCTCGTCCAGCTCGCGATAGGTCAGGGCGGTCTCCCCCGAAGTGACGGCCACTGCCGATGGTGTGGCGGCGGCCTGCCGCGTCAGCAAATCTACGAGCGTCGCTGTGCCTGTTGCGCCGTCACGCCCGGCGAGCTGCCCAACGATGCGCGCCTCTTCGGCGGCGTCCACAATCGGGATCTCGACCAAAGAGGTTGCGATGGGCGAATCCATCAATCGCTGCAAGAAAGCGACGAACCGACCTGCGTGCGCATCGAGTTCATCCTGGCTGTACAAATTCGCATTGCCGTGAAGTTCGATCAGCAGTGGAGCGTCGGCTCCGGAACGGTACAGATTCAGCTGCAGATCATCCAGCGCACCCGACGTCAGTGCCCGATAGCGGCCGAGGGCCGACCCGAGGCGAATCTCCGAGTCGAAGAAGAGGATATTGACAATCGGACCGAACGAGTTCGCCGACGCGTCCAACGCATTCGAATCGCGACGCAGATCTTCGAACCTATAAAGCTGATGCCGCATCGCGGAGACGAGCTCAGATACGGACGCGTGGATTATTTGCTCCACAGTGGTCGTCGCGTCCATAGTGAACCGAATCGGCACCATGTTCGCCAACATCGCGGCAGCATTGCGCAGGCGCTTCGTCACACGAGCGCTTACTGGCATCGACAACACCACATCGTCGGTACCGGTCATCCGGGCGAGGAACGCAGCGAAGGCTGCGATGACCACTTGCGCGGGCGATGCGTGCAGGTTGTCGCAGAAACGGTCGAGCATGTCGGCCAATCGCGACGGAAGCTGCAGGCTCGCAACATTATCGACCTTGCTCCACCGGGCTGTGCGACCGGACAGACTTGTCGGCGTCGGCAGATCGGCAACCTTGTCGAGCCAGTATGCCTTGTCGGTGTCGAACCGCGAGCTAGCTCGATAGGCGCGCTCCGCCTCAATGATGTCGCGCAATCCGGCCGCCTTCAGCGGTACAACCGGCCGGCCTTCGAGCAAGGCGTTGTAGTGCTCGGCTATCCGGGTCACGACGTTGAACGCGGCGTAGCCATCAACGACGAGGTGATGGGCACGCGCGTACCACAGGTACCGATCTTCAGCGAGCTGGATCAGCCGCATCGCGGTGAGCCGGTCACGGCTCAAATCGACAGCCTTGGTGTTGTAGTCGCGCCGCATCCATTCCATTGCCGCTGCGAACGGATCGTCCTCGCCGCTGAGGTCGAGCACGGACTCGTCGTACGTAATGCTGCGGTCGACGAATTGATATGGGACGCCGTTCGATTCAACTACCCGAACACCAAGCGATTCGGTTTCCTGACCGGCGTCGTTCACCGCCTTGGTGAATGCGTCGACGTCGATCGGCCCCTCGATCTCGATGTAGTGTGCGATGTTCACCGCCGGCCTGCCCGAGAGGTTGTCCGCGAGCCACATGCCGTACTGCGCCCGCGATAGCGGAATCAGATCAAGCTGAGGATCAGCAGTTTCGGCTGACTCCAAATCCAGCTGAGGGTCAGCAGTCTCGGCTGACTTCAGATCCATCTAAACCTCTCACTCAGACTCGGAGGCACTGGAACACGGCAGACCACACCCCTACCCGTGCCCGAAATTTCCTGTATCTGCACTTCATCTAGGTCGAAGCAGCGCCCAAATCTCTGATCTGGAGCGCGCCGGTCAGCACAGCGTGCGGCTCTCCAAGTCCGCGCCTGGAATCAACTCGGGCGCCGACGTTCTAGTGCGACGGAACCCCAAAACTCCCATTTGTCGACGTCTCCCAGCATCTCGAAATCTGAAAAGTCGGACACTTCGAACATCTGGCAAAGCAACACAGGCTCACATGCAACAGCTATCTGACAGCTTCCTCGAGCAGTCTACCGACTTCATAGCCATGAGCTATGTCGGAGGTGGTGTTTCGGGCCCGGTTTCCTGGATGACATCCCCGATGGGGTCGCTCACCAGCCATATGCCAACACCAGCCAGCAATGCTAGATACGTTGATGCTCAGTAGAATTCGATCCAGCGCATCACACATCGAGCGCGGCCATTACAGTCCCGGGCATGCTCAGCTCTGAGCTGGAAGCGGCGACGCGTGAAGTTCTCTTTGAGGCAAGGGCAACGCTATACGAACCATCATTGCGCTGCGGGCACACTATAAGCTAATTGCATGTCGCGCAAGCGGTTGCATCCGGTGACGGGTGTGCGGAGGGGTGGCTGGCTCAATGATCGGAGTGTCGTTGTCACCAGCCACGGTGATGGGTTCTGGCGCAAACAGTGTGATCAACTCGGCCGCAGTTGTTCTCCGGCATGGGGTGCATGGGCAGATCCGCTTCGCAAGTCCAGCTTCGCCCTGCCGAAGCACTGGCGCTCGAGGTGCTTTCATTAATTGACGGTGCCGTCAGTTGGACGGTTGCTCCACGGCAGCATCAATCCGACCGTCACGGCCGCGAAGTCGTGTTGGAGGCCGGTGACGAACGAGTGTAGTACTGGGGCATCGGCACGGACTTCTGCGATCCACTCGGAGAGTTGCTCGCCGCGCAGGCCGCGCATCATGACCGTGAACGAGCCGATCTCGCGGCCGGTGGCCTCGAGTTCTCCTATCCGCGTCCGACACCCGTGTTCACTGCTTCGCAACCGACCGCGCTTCCATCGTCCCGCCCTCATGTCGACAGCGATCCGCCGGTGTTCAGGGCTGTCGATCCCCAGCTTCGGCTGCCCGGCAGCACATCCGGAAAAGCGAACCAAAGCGGATCACGAGATGTCTTGCGCCAGTGACGGTTCAGGGGCGTTACTGGATATTGCCGCACCGTGGCAAGAGTCGGCCGACCCCAGCGCAGAGCAACCCGTTGCACACTGCGCACCCTCTTGACCGACACGGAGGCACCATCATGCCTGCTATAACTGCCGTCTCACCGTCCTCGGGTCCGTGGCTCTCACCGGCACCGGATTCTCCGGCGCCACCGCGGTAACCTTCGGCACCACCCCGGCGACCCTGTATCTCGTGCTGTCCGACACGCTGATTCTCGCGGTCACTCCCCCTGGGACCGGCACGGTGCAAGTCACAGTCACCACAACGGTCGGCACAAGGGCCGGGATACCCTTCACCTACGCCTGACCGCACCATTCGGATCCGGCGGAGCCGAGCCTCGATCGTCCTTCCCGGACGTGTGCACGAGACTCGGCTCCGACCCCACATGGTTCCCGGGGCGGTTAGGTCGGTGTGGTAGCTCGACAGCTGGGTCAGCTCGGCGATCAGATCGTCGGCGCACGAACCCTTTTCCTGCCGCGAGCACGCGCTGCAGGTGCAGATCAGCTGATGGGCTGGTGGCTGCGGACGCGCGGACCGGTGTGTGCAGGAAGGTGCTGGTAACCGTGCAGGGTGAATAGCGGCCGCCGCGTAGGCGGATCGGTCAATCGCAGGTCCGGAAACGCCTCGAACAGGGCGCGCAGGGCGTGCGCTGCTTCCATACGGGCCAGACCGGCGCCCAGGCACGCATGGCTACCGTTGCTGAAGGACAGGTGATTCTTGGCGTTGTCCCGGGTGATGTCGAAACGTGCCGGGTCAGTGAACACGGCAGAGTCGCGGTTCGCACCGGCCAGCGACAGCACCACCGTCGACCCCGCGCGCAGCCGGACACCGCCGACCTCCAACGCTGTCCGGGTGGTGCGAGCGGTGGTCTGCACCGGCGGATCGATCCGGAGAATCTCCTCTACCGCATTGGGCCAGAGTTCCGGCTCAGCGCGCAACCGGTCCAGCTGATCGGGGTGGCGAAGCAGCCAGATGATGCCCTTGCCGATCAGGTTGACCGTGGTCTCGAAGCCTGCGGCCATCAGCAGGGTCGCCGACGCGCACAGTTCGTAGGTGGACAGATCGCCTGCGGTGACCAGGCTGCTGAGAATATCGTCGCCGGGTTCGGCGCGCAGGCGCTCGACGTGCTCGACGAGATACTGGTGCACCCGCTCCGAGGATTCCATCGCCCGCTGGTGCGTGCGCCAGGAGATTCCAAGGTCGAGCAACGGACTGATGTCATCGCCCCAGCGCAGAAACATCTCGCGGTCAGAGTCCGGGAAGCCGAGCATCTCGGAGATGATGGCGATGGGCACCTGCGCCGCGTATCGCGCCACCAGATCGGTGGGCCCGTCGTCGGGGAGCGTCGCGAGCAGTTCCTCGGTGACCGTCTCGATCCTGTCGCGCAGCCGAGCGACGGCACGCGGGTTAAAGGCCGCGCTGACCGGTTTGCGCATCCGCGTGTGCTCGGGTCGGTCGATCACCAGCATCGACGGCGGATCGACAGGGGTCGGCGGGAGGGGCCGACGCTCCAGCGCGCGCAGAACAGGCTGCGGTATACCGAACACGGTCGGTATACCGACACCGAAACGGTTGTCGCGCAGTATCTCCCGGACCATATCGTGATCGAAGGTGATCCATACCGGAACCGCACGGTGCAACCCACCCTCCCCGCGCATCTCCTCGATCAGAGCGTACGGATTCTCGATACCCTTCGCGCTGCCGATCAACTGAGCGAACAGATCACCACGGCGGAGCGGTATCTTCTTGAACAGGCGGATCAACCCATGATTGTTCACCCACCGATACACGTAATGCGGTTTCATCGAGCCCCTCGGTCGTCGAATCGCGTCCCTGTGGCCGTAACGAATATCACAGGCATCGCTGGCGGAGTGGGATCTCGAGACCTGCCGTGGCAGAAGAGGTGGCCTTCAGACCGTGCGGATCACCGTTCGGTGGTACGCGTGACAACGACTTTCGACGCACTGTCCGCGCTGATCCGCGCCGCCGCCACGCTATAGCCCGCCGTCCCCACCGCCCTCGCGATCCAGCGCAGCCAGCATCGCCACAGTCGCCAGCATCCGCACCAGCGCCTCGAACCGGTCCGACAGGTGCATCAGCGGATTCGTACTCCACACGGTCGCGCCCGCCACACACGGACCGCGACGGGCGCTCCGCCGATCCATTCCCGGAACCTCGAAACCGTCTGGTCACGCATCGCCGCCGCAGGCACACGCCCGCATCCTGCCTACTCCGCTGGCTTTCCCAGGGCCCCGTGTGTGTTCTGCGCATCTTCTCAGCGGGCTCGTGCGTGCCGCCCAACTCCAGCCGGAACTGGCGGCTCAGTACGCCACGGTCGAGCACAACATCGGCCACCGATTCCGTCTGGATGTGTCCATGGCCGAGGTCATCGCTGAAGCCAATGCCAGCACGACGATACCCGCGATCGCCGATTGGAACCCCTGACCCAGATTGGCCCTGCCCGCTGAAAGGAGTGGCCCAGATGTTCGACGACGTCGATGGGATGAGTGGTCGAGCACTTGCGATCTGGTCGCCGAGCATGTCCTGCCGTTGCTGGCTCAGCGTCGGGTGCGGCTGGTCGCGCGAGCGGGTCCGAGCATCGCGGACGGGATCGTGGTCTTGCAGGACACCCGCACACCGCTACGGCTGCATCCCGACCGGACGAAAACGGCTTCTACCCGCTCAGTGCCGAGCACCGCCGCAACGGTGTCATGCCGACACTGAGTGGGCAGTGCACGTGCTCAGCCAAGGCAAAGGGGCAACCGCTCGATGCTTGGCGCGCAACCCATTTGGGTCACCAACCCTACATCCACGCGGTCGGGTTCAATGTCGAGGAGACTGGGCGGATCGCCCGCGACACCTCGGTCACGATGGGTGGGCGCCGTCACCCGATCTATCCGCTTCACACCGCGAACTGGTCCCGCGCACGGTGTCAGGGCTATTTGTTCGGGTTGTTCGGGGTGTGGTGGCCGAAATCGTGTTGCCGCCAGTGTTGTTTCGTGTCGGTGCCGAGCTGGCCCGACCAGCTCGCCCGCTACCGGGCCGCGCCTGGGGAGGCGTACAAGCATTTGGTCGATGAATTCGTGACCGTCGCGTTGAACCCAGTATTGTTTGGACACGGATTACATAAGCGTTGGCGCCGTGCGGGTTCGGAGGCCAGGGCTACGTGGCGGCGATAGGATCGCCGGCTTGAAAACAAGCCGGTGGTCCGCGCCGACGGCGATCAGGTCGAGTTCCTCATCCAGCATCGTGAACGCCTGCCATGATTCTTGCTCGCCGACTGCTGCCTCACTGCAGGCTCGAGGACGACAAAGCGCACACTCACACACACCCGTGGAGCGGTTGTCCGCCAACCGATCTCGGACACTGCCAGAGCCAGCTCCGGCGACGCAGGCACATGCCGAATTGAGTATGTCCGTGTGGCGCTAGTACGCATCGGTGCTGCCGCCAGACCCCTGCGCACGAGCCCGTACCGGCCTGATATGAGCAGGTACGGGCACGTGCCGTTCAGCCGCAGTGCACTTTGAATACCTGCCACTCGTCATCACCGATGAGGCCGCCCCAGTCGATGCAATCGCCCTTTGCCTCGACCTTCACCGGACCCGCGAACTCGGTGTATTCAGCGTCGTCGACGACTACGGCGCGACTATCCCCTGACCGCCGGAGCCCGGCGCCCATCCGCACAGGTTTCCCCGGCCGGTCCCGGACGGTGACAACGCAATTGTTCTTACCGTTGAAGGTCAGAAAGGCGGTGCCACCGACGATGTCGTGCGAATCGATCACGTCATATCCCTTACCGCACTGACCACCGTAGGTGGCCGCGGATGCCGTCGCGGGGAGGAATACCGCCATCCCGGCAGTGATTCCGATTACGCTCGCACACACGGCAATTGTCTTCTTGGCGTTGATCACGTAGAAACCTCTTCTTCTTGATGTGCAGTCTCGCGTACGCGGGTAGCGCAAGATCTCCGAACAGCGCTCGACGCTATTGACACACCGTCGACGGCTTACCAGAAGAAACGCTGTGCACCACATGATGGTTCACTCTGTTTCGAAATCTTCCCGTTCCCCTCTGGCTGTCCGTGGAAGCATCGGACGACCGCAACCGACTCGCACCGCCCGAGAGTGATTCCATCTGCGTCAGTAGTTTGTCGTCGCGATCTGCGATCCCAGCAGGGATGCTGTCACCATCCGCCGTGCGGGCCGACCGACGATCTGTCTCGGCGCGGATCCGATCAAGGAGGGGCTGGACAGAGTGGGCAGGAGCAGAAGCCCAATACTTTTCGGGCACTGGTGCTACATCAACTGGCCCACGTCCACAACCCGGGAAGTCCTGATCGGATACGGTACGGGCGCCCTGTGGCTGACGTTCGTCATCGGTGTCGCCGTACCCGCCGCCGCAGTGCATGTCTGGTTGTCGACCGGCCTGGTCGCGGCAGGCACCTACTCCCGTTACCGGCCGACCGGGGCCGTGAATCCGTTGCGTGTTGGCTTTTGTCGGATCGCTGATCATGAGCTGCTGACGGTCGCGGTATGTGCCGCATAGGTTTTCGTGTCCTGGTGGTATCGCAGCCGGACGATGACGGCGGTGTGCAGGGCCTGGTTGGCCTGCCTGTCTCGGCCACGGTGGAGGCGGTGCCGGTTGGTCTTCCCCGAAGATGCCGGGATCGGCACGACGCCGCAAAGGCGGGCGAATGATGCCTCGGATTTGAGTCGATCCGGGTTGTCGCCAGTCGAAATAACAAGGGCGGCAGCGGTATCCGGTCCGAGGGCGAAGAGCTGCATGGTGTGGGGAGCTACCCGCTCGAGCAAGTCGCCGAGGTGCTTTTTCAGTTGGTCGGCGTGGACCTGGCAGTCGAGAACGCGTTGCGCGAGCGAGCGCAGGGCCATTTTGGTCGCCTGCACCGGATCGGTGAGGCAGGCAGTCAGGCCGGAACCCGGCGCAGGTCGCGATCAGTTTGGCGCGGGAGAGCGAACGCAATTGGTTACGAAAAATTTCCGGGCTGGTTGTGATCAATGATCGCAGTGTGTTGAGCGCGGCGGTAACGGCCTTGACGGCGTTATTGCGGGCCACGCGCAACGCACGGACGGCTTCGATGGCGCCATCGCGGTTCTTCGGCGGCGTGGCATCGGATCCGTCGAGCAGCCGGCGCGCGGCGGCGTAGGCATCGATCATGTCGATCTTGCCCTGCGTGCGGCGCAGCCGTCTATTCGGCCGCGGCACCTCGGCGACGTCGTAACCCGGTCGGCGAAGATCGCGGGTCAATTCCGCGCCATAGGAGCCGGTGCCCTCGACACCGACGCGAACAACCTCACCGCATGAGCGGAGCCAAGTTTCGATCCCTGCGTAACCGGCTGCGGTCGTGGGGAATTCGCGATCTGTCGGCTTCTTGCCGTGTTCGTCGACGATCGCTACATGATGGGTGTCGGCGTGGGTATCGACCCCCACGAAGATCGTTGCTGTGTGGCCGTCGCCAACTCGTTGCTGTCCTTCCGGTCGTCGACCTGCTCGAAGAGGGGTTGGACAGGCCAGTCAGGGGACGGCGGTATCGGCGCGACATGCTCCTATCAGGTCACAACCCCGTGCAGGCTGGTGGGCGCTGCCGCGGAACGGGCCGCACCACCGGCACGGACGGACCGACGGGTCCTTCGAAAGAAACACGTTGATCTACGCGTGTCGGCGGGGATTGCGATTCCTGTGATCACCCGCATCACGTCTGGAATTACAGCTACAAACCCGATCCGCGCTTCCACGGGAACGGGCCGCTGTATCTGGAGATGGAACTGGGAATCGTTGTCCCCGAATATCACTACCAGCGATGCGTCACACTCGCGGGGACACTCCCGGGGTGAGCCTCTTTCCCATGTCGATCTTGTCGCGAATGGAGACCATGGTGCCGACGGTTGTCTCGACGATGGCATCGTTGTTCTCTTGCCGGCCAACTGATGAATGGTGTCTTCGTCAGCGCGCAGATGCATTCGAACTTCAAGGAATCAGCAGCACAGGCGCGCACGACCGCAGAGGTACTGCTCGATGCCGCATTAGCCGCAGAGGCAAGCGCACACACCCCTTCGGCGTCTGTTGCCTCCTGATCTAGTTCTCCCTGCGGGGTGCAGCCGCACCTGCTACTGGTGTGCCTCGTGCTCGCTCGGGCCGCCGCGTTTTGGTGGGACCGGGATCAGCGATCCATCTGACTATTACTTGATATAGTCAGCATGCTATCGTCGAGCCCGACTTCGTTCCTCAGAAGTTCGAGCAAAGGAACACACCCGTGGTTGCAGAAATCGAGATTCTTGTCGAACGAAGGCGGGAGCGGCGATCGGGCCAGAACATCAGACGCTGGTTCACACTGGCGGTGCTCTGCCTGGGCTCGATGACGGCCTTCGTCAACGTATCCTCGACGATCACCGGCCTAGCCCGGATCCAGGACGAGCTGCACGCGTCACCGACTGAAACTGTATGGATCACAAGTACTTACAGCCTCATCGTCGCAAGCCTGATCCTGGCGGCCGGGACACTGGCCGATATCGTGGGCCGCAGCGTCATCTTCATGGTCGGCGCCGTGCTCTTCACCGGTGGGAGCGTCGTCGCCTTCGCTGCGAACGACACAGCATTGCTGATCGTCGGCCAGGCGATCATCGGTATCGGCGGTGCGGCCATCCTGCCCAGCAGCCTGGCGGTGCTGGCACATACGTTCGCCGACCCACGCGAGCGCACCGAGGCCGTCAGCATCTGGGCGGGCAGCTCGGGCCTCGGCTTAGCCGTCGGGCCGATCGTGACCGGCGTGCTGCTGGAGCACTATTCCTGGCACTCGATCTTTGTCACCAACATGGTGCTCGGAGTTATCGCCTTCCTCGGCGCCGTTCTCTTCGTGCCTGCGAGTCGCCAACCGGACCGCAAGCTCGACCCCGTGGGCCTCATGCTGGGCACGATCGCTGTCGCCTCATTGGCTTTCGCCATTATCGAGGGCAAGACACTCGGCTACTTCTCGACTGCAATCCTTTGCGCCTACACCACTTTCGCGGTCTCGCTGGTCATCTTCGCCTGGTACGAGTCTCGGCACCACGATCCGATGATCGACATCAAGCTCTTCCGATCGGGTTCATTCACCATGGTCATGGCCGTGGCCGCGACCACCATGTTCGGCTTCACCGGCACATCCCTGCTCGTGGTCCTCTACTGCCAGCACGTCCAGGGTGTCACCCCGCTCGGTGCGGGTGTCCGCGCGCTCGCCATGTTCGTGCCGTTCATCCTCATCAGCGCCCTCGCCGGCAAAATCGCGCACAGGATCGGTTTCAAGGTCATATTGACGGTCGGCTTGATCGTCATGGCCGCAGGGATCTTCGCGCTACGCGCGATCGAGGCAGGCCCGGATTCTTCCCGACTGTGGCCGGGTCTCATCATTGTCGGCATCGGGACCGGACTGCTCGTAGCCCCCTCCACCGCAGCCGCGGTCATCAGCGTCCACCGGTCCCAGGCAGGGATGGCCAGCGCGATGGTCAACATGTTCCGGCAACTCGGAAACGTGCTCGGCGCCAGCGTGACCGGAACCATCCTGACCACCAAATTTAGCGACGGACTCGGCGAGCGGCTGACCGAGCACCATCTCCCGCAGCAGACGATCGACTCCGTGGTCGACGCGGCACAGCGCGGCAACCACGATTCCGCCCGTCTCCCAACAGAACTCGCATCACTCGTCGCAGACAGCGCCCGACGGGCCTTCACCGACGCATCCCACCTGAGCGCCCTGGTCACCGCCACCATAATTGCCGCCATCGTGATACCCACCGTGTTGTTCATTCGCCACCGGCCGGCCGAACCAACGAACATTGATACCGCGAAGACTTCCCATCCTGGGACCGGAAAGTCTTTCGCGCCATAGGAGAGAAGCGACCCATGCGAATCCTTATCGTCGGCGTCGGCGCGGTAGGCGGATATTTCGGCGCTGAACTCGTCGCCGCTGGGCGCGACGTAAACTTTCTGGCACGCGGCCAGCGCGTCGCTCAGCTCCGAACGCATGGATTGACTCTCATGCGACCGCAAGGGGCCACGACCACGCGGGTTCGTGCGCTGACAGCCGCTGAACTCACCGAGCCCTACGATCTGGTGCTGCTGGCGGTGAAGGCAGGCGCACTGCTGCCGGCTCTGGACGACATCGCGCACGCCGTGGCGGAGCACACGAGGATCCTTCCGCTGCTCAACGGCATTCGTCACATCGAAACAATTCGCGAGCGCTTCGGTGAACGGGCAGCCCTTGGCGGCGTCGGTATCGTCGCAACTCAACTGGACGCGCGAGGGCGGATTCTGATGCTCGCCCCCGGTGCGCACATCACATACGGCGAGCTCGATGGAAGCCGAACTCCGGTTCTGGACCAGATCGCAGCGGAACTCTCGGCCGCCGAGATCGACTACGCCATCTCGTCGACGATCGAGCAGGACATGTGGGAGAAATGGTTCTTCATGGCCGCCGGCGCAATCACGACCGTCCTGCTCGGCGGACCGGTCGGCCGGATCGTCGCCGAAGACGATGGCTCGGCGGCGATCACCGCGATCATCGACGAAACCGCCGTAGTCTTCGAACGATCCGGCCACCCCGTCCGAGCCGAAGCAATCGCACGCGTGACCACGACGCTGACCACCCCCGGCTCACAATTCACGACCTCCCTCTACCGAGACTTCCTGGACGGGAGAGGCACCGAGGTCGAGACGATCCTCGGCGATCTTCTGACGACCGCTGGCCGGCTGGAGATCGAGACACCGCTCCTTCGTGCGGCGACGGTCAGGCTTCGTGTGCATGCCGCGACCCTGACCCCGAGAACGATAGTCGTAGGCACATAGACTGCCACCATGCCGTAGGAGACCTCGCAGAGCGTGGATGCGGTCGCGAGGCACGGTGCGCCGTGGATAGATCGCTGACTCCGAGAAACCCGGGGAACATCAAAATCTCCGGAAACGCCGGGATGATTCATCCCCCCAATCATTGCCGGCGTTCTCTGCAGCGATCAACTCTGTGGGTGAGCCTCAGAACGCCCCGTCGGAAAGCTCCATCAGATTGGATTGCACCGACGCCACCACTTGTCTGGCCGCGGCGAGGTCTGGGAGGACGGTTGTCGTGAAGAAGTCGGCCACGGCGACCTTGCCCTCATAGAATTCGCGATCAAGGTCGGAGGGTCGGCCGTCCAGGGCCGTGAGGGCTATTTCGGCTTGCTCGAGCAACCGCCACCCGATCAACAGGTCGCCGAACGCCATCAGGAATCGCACCGATGCGAGGCCGATTTTGTAGAGCTCCTCCGGTCGTTCCTGGGCAGCCATCAGGTAAGCGAAAAGGCTTTCGGTCATCGCCTGGACATGTCCGAGTGCCGTCGCCAAGCTGATGCGCAGGCCTGCCAGGCGTGGGTCCGCGCTGTCGGATTCGAGGAAGTCCGAGATCGCGGCCTGCAGATGGGCCAAGGCGACGCCCTGGTCGCGGGCGATCTTGCGGAAGAAGAAGTCCATGGCCTGGATCGCAGTGGTGCCCTCGTAGAGGGAATCGATCTTCGAGTCACGAATGTACTGTTCGATCGGGTAGTCCTGTAGGAACCCGGAACCACCGAAAGTCTGCAACGATTCGGTCAGGTACTGGTAGGCCCGCTCGGAGCCGACCCCCTTCACCACCGGCAGCAGCAGATCATTCACGCGCCGGGCCATGTCCGGTTTCGCGCCGGAAACCTGTGCCGCGCTGACCGGATCCTGGTGCGCGGCGGTGTACATGTACAGCGCGCGCAGTCCTTCGGCGTAGGCCTTCTGCATCATCAGGCTGCGGCGCACGTCGGGGTGTCGAATGATCGCCACTCGTGGCGCGGTCTTGTCGGTCATCCGGGTCAGATCCGGGCCCTGCACGCGGAACTTCGCGTAGTCGAGGGCGTTGAGGTATCCGGTGGACAGTGTCGAGATCGCTTTCGTGCCGACAGACATGCGTGCGTTCTCGATCACCTTGAACATCTGGGCGATTCCACTGTGCACGTCACCGACCAGCCAGCCTTTGGCGGGTATACCGTGAGCGCCGAAGGTCAGCTCGCAGGTCGCCGAAACCTTCAGGCCCATCTTGTGCTCGACGTTGGTGACGAACACCCCGTTACGGTCGCCGAGTTCTCCGGTTGCCGGGTCGAAATGGAACTTCGGCACGAAGAACAAACTCAATCCCTTGGTGCCCGGCCCAGCTCCCTCGGGACGCGCGAGGACCAGATGAAAGATGTTCTCCGCCAAGTCGTCCGACTCGGCGCCGGTGATGAAACGCTTGACACCGTCGATGTGCCAGCTGCCGTCGTCCTGCTGGTACGCCGTCGTGCGGCCGGCGCCGACATCGGAGCCCGCGTCCGGCTCGGTCAGCACCATCGTCCCGCCCCACCGGCGGTCGACCGCGAGCTTCGCCCACCGCTTCTGCTCGTCGTTGCCGACGCGGTAGAGTACATCGGCCATCACCGGCCCCAGCATGTAGAAGAACACGCCGGGATTGGCCCCGAGCAGAAGCTCGTTGAGCGCCCAGGTCACCGGCCACGGCGCCGCAGAACCCCCGAGGTCTTGATGCATTCCGAGCAGGAACCACTCCGAGTCCTGCCAGACCCGCACCGACTTCTTGAAGCTGTCCGGTATAGCGACCGTATGGGTCACCGGGTCGAAGACCGGAGGATGGCGGTCCGCGTCCGAGAACGATTCGGCCACCGGCCCTTCGGCCTGGCGCGCCGCTTCGGCGAGCATGGCGCGAACAGTGTCGGAGTCCAAGCCCGCGAAGTCACCGGATCGCAGGATCGCGTCGAGGCCGAGCACCTCGAACAGATTGAACTCGAGGTCGCGGACATTGCTTTTGTAGTGACCCATGGGAACCTTTCGTGGTGCACTGCGGCACCGAATAACTTTGTGAAACTGCTTGCCGACGGCTCGCGAAGGAGAAGCCTGGCAGCTCGACGGCCGTGCCGAGCGGCTGCGATCAGGTGAGCGAGATCGACGCCCGCCCTCGACTCAGACGTCGGTCGTCTCCTGCAGGAGCGATGCGGTGGCCTCAGCTTTGATGTCGAACTTTTGCCCCATGCGCATTGCCAGCGCCTGCGCCGCCGAGAGCGGACGCACCATCACCATGAAGTCATCGATCTTGCCGTCGTCATCGAAATGCAAGAAGTCGCAACCGGTGATTTGTTTGCCGTCGACGGCGGCCTCGAAAGGCGTGCTCGTGGCCGTCTTCGGACTCGATCTGACGCACGTAGACGAAGTCCTCGAAGACTTCGATCACCGCGCGCAGAATCCCCGCGGTGAGCGTCTTACCGGTACGGCCTGTGAGCCACCGGGCTCGTGAACACGACGTCGTCGGCCAGCAGCGCCTCGTTGGCCGCGGTATCGCGGGCCTCGACCCCTTCACGGAACGGATGCATGAACACCTCCTATAGACAATTAGTTGAGTATTGAGAGGAACCGTAGCCCCGCATTGCCTCCATGTCCAGACCATTAATAGACAACTAATTGATTAGACAAGCTTCGTGATAGCCTGACCCGATGCCGCTACGCAACGCGGTGCTGGCCGCACTTCTCGAGGGAGAGGCGTCTGGATACGACCTGGCCAAAGGCTTCGATGCCTCGGTCGCAAACTTCTGGATGTCGACGCCACAGCAGCTGTACAAGGAACTCGAGAAGATGGCCGCCGACGGGCTCATCGAGACGCGGGTCGAACAGGAGCGCCGCCCCACAAGCGCCTGCACGCGATCACCGCGGCAGGGCGAGCAGCTCTACAACGGTGATCAGTCCAGGCCTTGCGTATTCGGGGCAGGACTGCGGTGCCGAGGAGCCATCACCGCCGCCTCCGACGAGCTCGGTCGCCTCGCCGTGCTCGCTTTCCTCGACCGCGGCACCATGGTCTGTTCGTAGTCGCGCAAGGCGGCGTGCAGCGGGCGGCGGGCGGCTGCACCGGTCAATGTCGTGGTGAGGGCGGCGGCGTCGCGTAGGGCGATGTTGGCGCCGTCGCCTGCGGCCGGGCTCATGGCGTGGATCGCGTCGTCGAGCAAGGAAGTAGGACCAGATGGTGAAGTACGCGACCGCGATCCGCACCGGCACCGCCTCGACGGAGGCGATCCTGCGCAGGTTCATGAAGGCCAACGCCAACCATCCGACATATCAGGCGATGATCGAGCTCGGCCGTGCCCAGAAGACGGTCTTTCTATGTCGCGTTCACAGGGCGGCGTCGATGGCGTCCAGGAAAGCAGTGAAGTTGGCTTCGAGCGTGAGTCGGGACCAGCCTATGAGTCCCGCGAGCAGGGGTGCGCGCGCCTCGACTTGATCGAGGGTGGTGACGGTGCCGTCGGGCGGTGCTTCCACTGGCCGATGCGCCGGTTGGGAGTGCTGAGCAGTCGGAAAGAGCCCAGGCAGCAACTTGTCCCGAGCGGGCCGTAAAGCAGCAGACTGCGGTCGAGATGATTGGGCGGCAGCCAGCCGCCGATCGGACTGGCTTCGGCGGTCTCGGTCCCTGTACCCGGAACCTACGCTGAGCCCGTTGCCACGGCACTCACCACGACGGCGGCAGTGAGCGCCGCGTCGACCGCCTGCACCGCGTCCCTGGCCGCCTTCGAGGCCCAGTTCCCGGCGGCGATCTCCTTGGCCCGCTGCGTCACCACTCGGCGGTCGCGGTCGGGGAAGATCTTCGGCACCGCGTCGGCCGCCGACAACAGCGAGATCAAGGCGGCGGCGCGAGGCTCGACAGGGGCGTCAGGGTGTGCGAACGGCGGTGTCAGCCGGTCCCGGAGTTCCTTGCGGTGTCCCCTCGGCATCCAGGCGGTCCGGGGAAAGATGCCCAGTGCCCGGTGGTGTTCGACGCGTACCAGGCCCTCGTCCGCTAGCCGGTGCAACACCTTCGGCTGCAACCCCTTCGACAGTTTCTCAATCGCAGCTCGGGGTTTCATCGAACGAGCCGCCTCGATCCTGGCGAGCGCGTCGCCCAGTATCGGATCGGCACTCTTGTTCGTGCTCACCACGATCCGGCCCGGTTTCGCCTCGTTGCCCGGCCCGGCCAGCCGGATTGCCCCGGCGTCGATCAGGTCCAGCAGCACTGCTCCGGCGAGAATCCTTGGGGTACGGGTGCTGTCGGCCATCGAGTGCCCAGTACGTTCGTCGAGAAGCAGCAGCATCACGTCTCCGGTGAGCAGGTTCATCACTCGTCCTCCGGTTCCGGGTCGGGCCGGGTCCAGGCCAGGATCATGGTCGGGGTGCAGGCGCCGACGAGCAGCGCGGTCAGCAGCATTACCCCGCCCGCGTAGGCCGCCTGGATATTGTCGAGGTCGGTGAATCCGCCCACGACGATCAGCCAGATCGCAGGAATCATCGCCAGCGTCTGTGTGAGGGTGAGCCCCACCGAGCGAGCCGCGTTGCGCTGCTCGATCTCCCATTCGTCCAGAGCGCCGAGGGGCGCGTCGGCTTGGCGTCCCGAGACGAGCTGCAGCGATATCCACAGCGGAAAGAACAGCAGACAGACCGGCGCCCACAGCAGAGGTCCCCGCTCCAGACCGCACGCGATCAGCACCGCGACGACCGCCAGAGCCAGGAACATCGTCGCGAGGACCACCACTAGCAGCCGGCGGCGGCGACGCGTCCGCCACCGCGGCAACATATGGGCCCAGCGCTCGGCGTAGAACTCGAACCGGCGTGTCCGGCGAGCCTGGTAGCGCTCCAGCAGATTCGGGTGCGTCATCGAATATCCCCTCCGTCGTTCCGGTAGACCGCCGTGGACAGCGGCGCGAATTCCTTCCGCGAGAACACCGCCTCGACCGGCAAGCCGAACACATCGCAGATCCGCAGCGCCAGATCGAGGCTCGGATAGTGATCGCCCCGTTCCAGCGCCCCGACCGTCTGCGGATTCACCTCGATCGCCTCGGCAAGCTGGGCCCGGCTCATTCTCCGCTCGGCACGTAATACCCCGATGCGGTTGTAAATGGGAAGATTTTTCCCACGCCTCATGGGAGTCACACAACAAACTGTTGCATAAACCCAACATTTCGTCAATGGTGGAAGCAGCCCGGTGACGCTGAACTGCGAAGGCGTCGATAGCCGCGAGGGCCTTGCGAGATGCTCACGAATGTTCTCTGACCAGCATTTCGCTGTCTTGTCGATACTGCGGCTACCCCCGGTGCTCAGATGCAGCACCGCAGCAGGGCTTCGCGCAGGATGTCCGGGAGCCGGGAGGTACGCGAAATGCGGAGAGCCGTAACGGGATCGGACATCCAGCGCAGCTTCGGCTGCGATGGTTGCCGGAGAGCCGGATGCCGGGAAACTGGCACGTCCGGTTCGGGAACGCGGCATGAGGAAACGGACCCGATGAAATACCGGCACCGCGCCTCATGCCGACGTTCATCAGTTCCGGCAGGCGGGCGGCTGCCCGGAAGATTCCTGCCCGTCAATTTCCGTCGAGCGGTGCGAGGGAACGATCAGAGGTGGCCCAAACCCAAGCCCAGTAGGTTGACCCAGTCTGAGTACCTGCAGGTCGTGGAGTATTCGATCTGGTTCAACTCCAGCCCGTAGGCGCGCAAGGTGGTGGTGATGAGATCGGCCAGGTACTGCACATCCTCGTGGCTCGGTGCTTCACGAACCGCGAACCAGGCGTCGCTGTTCCCCGTCTGCCACCCGAGGGAGCCAAGGATCTCCCGGTCCATGTAGTGCGGTTGAGACGCGACGGCATGGATCCTCCCGGGTTCGATGAAGACTTGAATACTCCTCGCGTCACCATGTACCGGGGTCATGAGGAACGACAGATCCATATCGAGGATCGTGAGGTCGGACTCGAGAGTGCGGAGCGTATCGGTTGCCCACTCCTGGAAGGTATCCCAGTCCGGAGCCAGCTTGCCTCCGGGAGAATATCCGTTCCACATGCCACCGTTGTCGAATTCGGCGACCCAAACACCGACCTCGGCGGCGACGTAGTCGCGATCGCCCCACTCGCAGGCGCGGTGCTCGGCCCTCTCGGTTTCTTCCTTGGGCACCAACGACATCCGAACACTCCAGCTGTGGTGTTCGAGCTGAAGCAAGACATCCGATATCTGCCACCGGTACCACGGACCGGAGCCGCCGAACAAGTGCTCGGGCCCCAGCTCATCGAAGGCGATGCCACGGGCAGTCCGGAACACCTCCACGAGTTGGTCGGCTTCCAGCCGATCCGCAAGCTCGACGGAGCGACTTACCCCTTCACTTCCGGACCGACGCGCCAGATCACTGAATTCCGCTACAAGACTTCTGATTTCCCCATCGCCGAGACGCACGGTCACACTCTATCCACCACACTTTCCGCCGAGCGATGCGAACACACTCGGCGCAGTGCGACGACTACACGTGCGAGCGCCGCGTTGACGCCCCTGCACTACAGCGCGAAACCCTCTGTCGGTTCCGGAATGGGGTTCTCCTGGACAGCGAGAACAAGTTTGATAGTTCAGTCAAATAAGAAAGCGAACCCTGTTGAGCCACTGAGCAACACAGCGCCAGATCGCTGAGTAGGCCCGGGGCGCGGTGGCGGGATTGCTCCTGCTCCGTTTCCCCGAACCTCTCGCCGAACCCGCCGTGCGCCTCTCGACGCAACGGGCTCTCCACGGTTTCTGCCGTCAGTCCGCGCCAGCAATAACGGCTGACCGTCACGCTGTTCAGGTCGAACAACACGGTCCCGTCCGCCGCCGTGATGGGCAGCCACCGCCCAGTGCGGGTGGTGTAGCGGCGGCGGATATCGGTCCAGTTCCAGCGGTGCCGGGTCTGCAACATTACGATCATCGCCGCAGCGTCGTACTCGGTCCCGTGGACCAGCACGACAAAGTCGTCGGCGTAGCGGACGATCCGCCACGTCGGCAACCCTTTCCGGCGACGGTAGGCCCGCTTGGCCTCGCTGGCCATCGTCCCGCCCCGCTTCCACGGCGCCATCACCTGCTCATCGAGCACGCTCAGCGCGACGTTGGCCAACAGCGGCGAGACTATGCCGCCCTGCGGGGTGCCGGTCATCGTGTCCTGATGCTCGCCGAGCTCGGTGAAGATCCCGGCTTTCAGGAACGCCTTGACCAGCATCAGGACGCGTTTGTCCCTGACCCGCAATCGAACTCGGTCCATCAGGGCCGTGTGGTCGATCCGGTCGAAGCACGCCTCGATATCCGCATCCAGCACCCGGCGGTAACCACGGGTGCCGTAGTAGTGGATCTCGGCGATCGCGTCCTGGGCCCGCCGGTTGGGCCGGAACCCGTAGGAGACCGGCTCGAAGTCGGCCTCGAAAATCGGTTCGGTCTCCTCAGTGGTTGATCGCACTCGACGTCTGGCCTAGCGATTGTCGCTCACCACCCGACGGCCGATGGGTGAAACTCAAACTTGCCGTTAGCGGTTGGCACCCTGGTGAGCATCGAAACGCGCTCTGACGACTCGGGGTCTGCCCACCTTGAGCGCGTACCCGCTGGATGCGCGCTTCTCGGCATGAGCGGATGTTCGGTCGGGTAGCTCGCCGCGACGGTCGAACGCGCGCCGCGCAGCAGCTCAGATGGACGCGGGCAGGTGCTCGGCTCCGACCCAAGGTCAACCCGCCCTACCTGCGGCATTCGTGTCTGTGAATCGTCAATCCTCGGATACGCCGGCACCAAATCAACGGTGCTACTCGCGGACTCGCGCCGGGATCGGAGGCGGTCCGTTCCAAAGATCTCGACACCGCTGAATTGGAGATGTGTATGCGCGAACTCCTGAAATTCCTCACCCTTCGCCGACTCGAGCGACCGAGCCTTCGCAGACGGGGGACTCCGGTGCGGAACTCCTGCGCCGCGATCGTTGTCGCCGTGGCTGCCGTGATCGGCGGATCGATCGCGAATGCCGTTCCGGCGCAGGCGGCGGGCCCGACCCCCGCCTTCAAAAACGAAGTTCTGACCGCACACAACAAGGTGCGGGCCCAGTACGGTGCGCCGCCACTGACCTGGAGCGATGCCCTGTACCCGGGCACCCTCCAGTGGGCCAGCACATGCAAGTTCCAGCACTCCAATTCCGGTGGGAAGTACGGGGAGAACCTCTACTTCTACAACGGCCAGGACACCGCTGGCGCCATCAAGAAAGCGCTCGCGTCCTGGATGGCGGAATCCTCCAAGGACAACTACAACAACCCGGTCTTTTCCGGCGCGACCGGGCACTTCACCCAGGTGGTGTGGAAGTCCACCAAACAGGTCACCGCAGCTGCGGTCAACTGTCGATAAGGCACCATCTCTGGTACCTCGGCCACCGTATATGTAGTGGCCCGATACAGCACGGCGGGGAATTTCCAGGGGCAGTTCGAGCAGAACGTCGGTCGCCCGGTATAGCTGCGGGCCGAGACGAACCGGCACAAGGGATTGCGGATCCGGCCGTCGGGCGTGGTGCCCGGCGGATAGAGCTCGGTCGCTGGGCCCTCGGGTAGTCGAGGGCAGGCGGGCCTGGCCCATCGGCTGTGAGCCCGGGCGCGCGATCGTGCGGGTTGTGGCATAGTTGTCGGTTGAGACTGGGTGGATCGAAGTGGTCTGCACGGCTCACCTACAGAAAAGAAGTAGTAAACAACATGGCTCAAGGCAGTGTGAAGTGGTTCAACGGTGAAAAAGGCTTCGGCTTTATCGCTCAAGACGGAGGCGGCCCTGACGTCTTCGTGCATTACTCGGCTATCGGCGGGGCGGGTTTCAAGTCCCTCGACGAGGGCCAGCGCGTGGAGTTCGAGGTAGGCCAGGGCCAGAAGGGTCCGCAGGCGCAGGACGTCCGCGCTATCTGATCAGCGTGACTTGGTAGAGGCTCCGTACCATTGAGGTGCGGAGCCTTTTCTCGTTCGTGTGGCGGCGGCCGACTCCGGGATTGGTTCGGAAGTGACAGTTGGGCTACTCCGCTAGAGCGGAAGCCCGCATGAGAGCGGCGCACAACGCCCGATGTTCCGCTGATGTCGCGAACTGAGGAGAGCATTGTGGAGTCTGCCGAGCAAGGTAAACCGTCCTTACGTCCTGAGCGCGACGAAGCACCGCGCACACCGTCGCCTCCGACCAGCCCCCGCTGCCGCCGCCGACCAGGGTTTCCCGCACCAGAGCGGGCAGCATCTGGGTGAGCCTGGCCGCTGGCGGCGCATTCCTGATCGTGCTCTTGATTTTCGTAGTTCAGAACACGACCAGCGTTCGTCCGGCTCGGCTTCCTTGGGTGGCATTTCACTGCCGATCGGGGTCGCGATCCTGGTCGCCGCCGTGTCGGGCTACTGGTCATGGCCGTGGCAGGAGGAATCCGAATCATCCAGCTCCGCCAAGCATTCAACAAGCTGGTCCGGTCCCGGAAAAGCGGCGCACGCCTGCAAAAATGGAACGCGAACACGCCGTGAACGACTGCTCGTCACGCGGCGGCGTCTCCTGGTTCGGGTTCGTCGCGCGCCGGTAGGAACGGCGTCGCATCCGGTGACCGTCCTTGCTCGATGCCGCGCCCACGCGCTAGTTCGGCATCGAACGCCGCTCCCATCAGCACAGCGAGATTCGTGATCCACACCCACACCAGGAAGACCACCGCAGCGGCCAATGAGCCATAAACCTTGTTGAAGGAGCCGAAATTCGCGACATAGACCGCGAATCCGGCTGAGGCAATGGCCCAGAGAATTACCGCGAGCACACTTCCCGGTGTCAGCCAACGAAACCCAGGGTGTCGAACATTCGGTGCGGCCCAATAGAGCAGCGCACACACCAAACTCACCAGCACAGCCAACACAGGCCACTTGAGCACATCCCACACGCGGACACCCGCCGAGCCGATACCGAGCCACCCGCCGACCTCGCGAGCCACCGCTCCGGTAGCGACCACCCCCACCGTGCATGCCGCGACAACGACCAGCATCACCACGGTCATTCCCAGCCGCAATAGCGACGTCTTCCACATCGCACGACCCTCATCGATCTCATAGATCGAGTTCGCAGCGCGAATGAAAGCGCCGAGGTAGGCGGAGGCCGTCCACACCGCGACAGCCAACCCCGCCACCGCCAAGGGCCCCGACAGCGAACGCGCACTCTGCAGATTCTTGATCGCATCGACCAAAAGTGCTGTACCACTACCGGGTCCGACCTGCTCAACGGTGTCGATCAGCGAATCCGTCGAGCTGGAGCCCAGCATGCCGAGAACCGCAATGAGCAGCATCAGCCCCGGAAAAAGCGACAGCACACTGTAATAGGTCAGCGCCGCAGCCCAATCCGTGAGCTTGTCCGACCAGACCGCACCGATCGTGCGCCACAGCGCACCACGCCAAGACCTCCATCGAAGATCCATCGGGCCCGACACCCGCTCAACAGCCATCCACCCACCTCCCGGCCAGCACCGGATACCCAGACACCCTCACCGAAAACACACGGCCGCTTGCTGATACACCCGCTGCACTTCGATCCATCCCCGGTGGCGCAGACGTGTACGGGCTCGGCCGCGAACCTTCGAGCCGATCGATCACCACGTTTCTACACAGCTCGCTACCGCGCAGGAGTGTCTGCGACGATCGCGTCTTGACCAATACCATTGTCCGGCAAGGAATTATCGACGCCTGCGACATCGAGGAGTGTGGTGGCGGTGGCGACGGCGAGGCCGTCGAGGGCATGGGGTTAGACAACCGATCGAGCACTGGCTCCATCGAAAATGAGGGTCAGCTGCCGGGCGAGCAGGCCGGGGTCGGGTGCACCACCGCGTTCGGCCTCGTGTTGGAAGAACGAGGTCAGACCGTCCTTCTGTCGGCGAGCGACCCGGCTGGCGGGATGCTGGGGCGATTTGAGTTGAACCGCCGCCGCGACATAGGGGCAGCCCCGAAAGTCTTGGACCGGTTCCAGGTATTCCAACCGTTCGAAAACATGCAGGATCCGCTCACGCGGCGACCCGACGCCCTCGGCAGGCAGCAGGGCGCCCTGAGTAGTCCGGGGCGATACGTTCCAATCTCGCGGCCACCAGCTCGTCGACAACCGCGAAATCTGCTTCAACAGCCAATTCGCCGCCGAGGACGCGCTCGTCGTCTGCGTTCCGATGTTCGCCGCGCCCTGCCGGGGGCACGAACCTGCGACAACCGGACCAGAACCGTCACGCCACCTGCTATTTGCCGATGACCAGCAATTTTCGGTGTTGCAGGAGGTTGGCGTACTGGTCAATACCCCCTCCGGACACCGGTGCTAACCCCACAGGGGCTGTGCCCCGTCAAGATGGGCTCAGCTGCGCCGCTACCCGCAGGTGTCGCGCACTGCCGGAAAGCTCGCGGCGGCTGTGAAAGTGCTCCTCGACATGGCCGAGGTTGATGCGCAGATTCACTATCTGCGGTAGATCGTAGGCGCCGGATTCCGCGTGGATGCTCCTCGCCTCCTGGTTGCTCTACCCGCTGATGGAAGCCGGCCCAGGGCCCTGAGAGGTGGTAGTGCAGCAGGTGTGGTCAGCGGCGGAACTCGCCGTGGCGGCCGCTCAGCTCGACAGGCTGTTCGGGAAGTCCTCGACCTTATTCTGCCAGGATTGGAACAACTCGGGCAGGCTGGGATAGAGGCCCGAGAACCGGCTGCCCTTCAACCCGTCGAACACAGCGGCGACCTCGCTCCAGATGCCCATAGCGAAGCCCACGAAATCGCGCAACAGGTTCAGGCTGACGCCCTGCAACTCCGGATGCGCTATAGCGATCTGTAACAACGCCGATTTCAGCTGGTCGGTCGCGCTGTCGAACTGGACCTCGTCGTCCGCCAGTTGTTTGTCCAGCAGGTCGGCGAAGTCGTCTGGGCTCATCTGGTCGTTCGCGCGTTGCTGGGCGGCCGGGAAGACGCCGTCGAGAGCGGTCTCGAGCTGGGCCTGCATGGGCTTGGTGCCGGATGCGACGAGGGCATCCAGAAGCAGGCCGGGAATCTGGTCCAGCTGGGTGCTGGGCAGCTGAGCAGGCAACTGGTAGGGCTGTTGTGCGTCGTGGCCGGCCGCGATGGATTCCATCCGCGCTCGCTCGTGAGCATGAACGGCGGCGAGGATAGCCTGGAACTCCTCCGGCGAGAGCAGACCGGACGTGGTGGGTTTTGCCATCGTTTTCCCCTTCCTAGGGGCGTATGTGAGACCTACCCTGACTCCGCGTATCCCCCGAACTCGACTCCCCCTGAACCGATCATCCCCTCACCGCAGGCAAATATCTAGCAAATGGCGGTTGGGAGTTCCGACCGGGCTGAACATTGCCGTTAACAGCTATTAATTAGCAAACTTTTGGGTCTTGAAACCGGGCCGCTGACCTTCGAGACTCGTCACCGCTGGGCATCGCTACCCACCTCGGCCGAATCCACCCGTCCGACGAAGCCATCTCACACACTCCACCGAGCACCTGCCAGGGCCGCCTAGGTCCACGACTCGACAACGCGCAACACCCCAAGAATCCACATACCGAGTACCGAAGGAGGAAAGCAGAATTGGGCGGCAGAATCCCCAAGCCCGTAGGAACCTTCGGCACACCGACGAAGCCGAAGAAGCAGAAGAACGGACGCTGGCGCACCACGGTGTACTTCTACGGCGCCGCTGGTCGGGTGCAGCTCGAACGCGTCGGGGAAAGTGCCGACGAAGCGCGCAATCGCCTGGCCGAGGCGATGCGAGATCATCGGGAACAGATCGGCTACGGACGGATCACCCGAACGACCAAGCTGATCGATCTGGCCGCGGAACTACTGCTCGAGTTGAGCAACGACGACGCCTATACCGAGGGCAACATCGAGGATTATCGACGCGAGGTCTATGTGTCCAGGGATCGTCGCGCCAACCGGGCGACGATCAAGATCGAGAACTCGGTCGGGAACCTGCAGGTATGGCAGGCCACTTCCGGGGAGATCGATCGGCACCTCAAACGGCTGGTCGCGCTCGGGCTGCGTCGGAAGGCCAAGCAGCACAAGATCATTCTGCGGGCAATGATGCAGATCGCAGTCCGTCACGGCGCACTGGAGACAAACCCTGTGGATGGGGTCGGCGCTTTCGTACGCCGTCGGAACCCGGCCCGAGGCAAGGTACAAGACCACACCGCGCTGCCGCAGTTCCGAGCCCAGGTACGGGCGTGGGCACGCGGTGAGGCCATCCCCGGCACACCTGCCTATACACGCGGACCGGCGCGGGATTGGACGGTGGTCTGGGTGGTGGATGTGATCACCGGAACCGGGATGCGCCCGCACGAGGTATTCGCGCTACTGCTCGATGACATAGACCTCGATGCCAGCGACCCCTACCTCGATGTCACTGGCACCTTAGTGGAGGTCAAGGGTGCCGGCGCGGGCGGCTGGGTGCGAAAACCCGCACCGAAGTCCGACAACGGGTGGCGGCGGATCCTGTTGCCCGAGCACACCGTCGAAGCCGTGCGCGAGGCGATCAAGGACCTCGAGGTCACCGATTGCCCCAACCCTGACCGGCTGTTGTTTCCCGCGCGCAACGGGTCGGTACGCAATCCCAACAACTTCGGCCGCATTTGGCGCGCCGCACGCGGCAGCGAATTCGCCTGGGTGACCCCTCGCACCTTCCGCAAAGGCGTGGCCACCGCGGTCGATCACGCTTCCGGAGATCCCGAACGCGCGGCCCGCCAGTTGGGCAACACCCGTGAGGTCGCCAAGACCCACTACATCGACGTGCCCGAGACCGTGCCCGACAACAGGGCCGTGCTCGAGGCCTGGGCACGTGGGCGAGCCGAAAGTATGAGATTTTGACTGGCTCGGTTCGAATCCCACGGCGTGTCGCGGAACGAGAAAACCCCTTCCGATGCTGGTCGGAAGGGGTTTCGTGTGTCGGGCTGACAGGATTTGAACCTGCGACCACCTGACCCCCAGTCAGGTGCGCTACCAAGCTGCGCCACAGCCCGTTGCGCCTGGTGTTCGGGCGCTCGGAAAGATTACCTCAGGGGACGGTCAGACGCCGAATCGCCTGGTTATCGGTGTGGCGGGTGGGGCGGGAGTCAGCGGGGGGTGACGCGGGCGGCGGCTCGTGGGTCGTCGGCTACGGCGAACCAGGCGTCTAGTGTGCTGCCGGTGCGGCGGCCGACTACGCGGACCTGCTCGCCTGCTGTCAACGGTTTGCTGTATTCGATGACGGTGCGGTGGGGGCCGGAGGTGAGGTCGGTGTGGGTGGCGAGGAGTTCTTCCAGGGCGCTGAGGTAGATGGCGTTGTTGACGTGATCGAGCCAGTCGAAATCGGCGACGCGCAGGGGGAAGGGCACTTCTTCGATGTCGGGCCCGGTGGGTAGCGGGTCGGTGAGTGCGGCATTCCAGCGCAGGCGGTGTTCGGTGGTGCTGGCCAACATGGGCGCCATGAAGCGGTCGCTCATGCGGGCGGGGACACCGGATTCGGTGCCGAAATGAATGAGGAATCCTTCGGTTTCGACCAGACCGCCCTTGCTGCCGCAGATTTGCACGCGCATATTGCACCAGCGGTTGGATAGGGCCGAACACCAGCGGCGCAGGGTGACGTGCTCACCGAACTCGATTGGCTCGAGGACGTCGATGACGGTGCGGCGGACGACCCAGCCGCGGTGGATGTCGCCGTCTTGGACGGCGTCGAGGTGTTCGAAGCCGATGTCCTACAGGTAGCGGGCGATGGCGTCGAGGCGCAGACGCTGGTCCCGGTCGGTATCGGCCAGGCGGACCGGCCAGCCGGTTTCGAACGGGGTTCCAACGGTAGGGCGTTCCGGCAGCACGCTGGGAATGACCATGCACGGATAATGCCAGGTACCGCCGCTTCGGCCGCACCCCGACCCGCTTGGCGTGTCAACGGTGTCGAAGTGCTCCCGCCAGTGGTGATAGGTATTCGCAGTCGGTTAAATAACGTTGAAGCTATGAGTCCCCCGGCCACGCCGTGGTCGAACCAGCCCAAGGGCCTCCCGAGCAAGGAGTCCAGCGGCGGCGCGGAGCTGGCCATCGACCCGGTGATACTCACTGCCATCACAATCCCGTCGAAGCGAGGGCAGCACTATCCCGATCTCGGCATGCTCATCGGCACCAGCTTCGCGGTCCTGCTTTCCTTGGTGGTGTATTTCTTCATCGCGTCCATGGGTTCGGCACCCGATTCGGCACCGACCGCCGGGTCGGCGGCCACCAATGCCACCGCAGTCCCGGCGAACGCGGTCCAGGTCAATCGCGGGCTGACCATCGGCAAGGTCACTGCCAACGATGGCAAAACGCTTGCGGTGGAAGGGATTCTGGGTGCCACGACGAACGTTCATGTCAACGCAGCTACCCAGGTGCTGGTCGTCACCGGCCGCAGCGTGTCGGATGTGACGGTCGGTGCCGCGGTCGTCGTCTACGGCAATAAGGAAGCCGACGGCACCATCACCGCGAACCTGATCGTCGGCGGCTCGGTGAGTTAGGGCGCTACCGGCTCGGCGATGAGGCCGCCGGTGAGTTCGACGGACCGGAGCCGGTCATCGATTTCGGTGGCGTGGTGAGCGACGATGAGTTCGTCCGCATCAATTGAGCCCGCGAACTCCGCCAGGTACGAACGGACTTCGGCAGGTGTGCCGACAGCGGTGTACCTGGTCATCGCGCTGAGCTGGCTGCCGTTCGGTGAGGCGAGGAACGCATCGATCTCCTCATCTGTGAAGTCCGCGCCCGCCGCTCCCCGTCGAATCATGGCTCGCGCGCGGGCACGATAGGAAATCGTCTTCTGCGCCACCGCCGCATCGTGGTCCTCGGCCGCGAACACGTTGACACCGGCCATCACATACGGCTCGGCCAACTGCTCCGAGGGCCGGAAACTGTCGCGGTAGACGGCGACCGCCTGGTGCAGCGCGTCCGGCGCGAAATGGGATGCGAAGGCATACGGCAGGCCGAGCTGAGCGGCGAGCTGCGCACCGAATAGCGACGACCCCAGAATGTAAAGCGGCACAATGCCTTCCGCGCGCGGCACGGCCTGCACACCGGGGACCCGCGAGTTGCCCGACAGGTAGCCCTGCAACTCCAGCACATCCTGCGGAAAGGAGTCCGCCGAGGAAGGGTTGCGGCGCAGCGCAAACATGGTCTTCTGGTCACTGCCCGGCGCGCGGCCGAGTCCGAGATCGATCCGCCCCGGGAACAGCGTCTCCAGGGTGCCGAACTGCTCCGCGATCACCAGCGGCGAGTGGTTGGGCAGCATGATGCCGCCCGCGCCGAGTCGAATCGTCTCGGTGTGCGCGGCGACGTAACCGATGAGCACGCTGGTGGCGCTGGAGGCGATCGAGCGCATGTTGTGGTGTTCGGCATACCAGACGCGTCGATAGCCGTTGCGCTCGGCGGCCCTGGCCAGTGCGACGCTGTTTTCGAAGCTGTCGCGTGCGCTGCGGCCGGGTGCGACCGACGCCAAATCGAGGATCGACAGTGCGGTGGGCATAAAACTTCCTTCGTAGCTCAGAGAACGCGGTGGAGTTCTTCGGTGAAGGCCAGGATGCGGGCTTCGTCGCGGCGGTAGTAGGTCCACTGGCCGCGGCGAGTGGCGCTGAGGAATCCGGCGCGCTGCAGGATCGCGAGGTGCGCCGATATGGTCGAGGCCGAGGTCCCCGCCTTCTGCTGGATGAGACCGACGCACACCCCTAGCTCGGCGGTGTCCTCGCCCCGCTGCGGGAAGTTCGCGTCCGGTTCCTTGAGCCACGCGAGGATGCGCAAGCGGGTCTCATTCGCCAACGCTTTGCACTCGTCGAGCACATCCACCTCCCTTCGGTATTTCGCTAATTAACGAACTTACGCCGGATGCGGCGGCTCAGCATCGTGACGCAGCACACGTCAGAGAAGCAGCGAACCCGCGCGTTTGAGGGTGCGAATGATCGGAGCGGTTTCGAGCGTGGCGATGCCGGGGACTTCGGCGATGCGTTCGGTCAAGTAGCGACCGAGATCTCGAGGATCACGGCAGTTAACGGCCGCGACCAGATTGGTAGCGCCGGTGGTGACGGCGGCGAAGGAGACTTCGCGGTGACGGGCCAGCGCCTCGCCGACGCTGACGGTGGCGGCAGGTTGTGCGGCGATCCAGAGCCGCGCCTCGGTCCGGAATCCCAGTGCAGCGGAGGGGATATCGAGCTGGAACTGCAGTATTCCGTTGCGGCGCAATGCTGCCATGCGGCGGCGGACTTTGGCTTCGGCCCACTGGGTGGCAGTGGCGAGGTCCGAGTAGGAGGTGCGGCCGTCGTGGTTGAGGGCGCGCAGCAGGGACTTATCACCTTCGTCGAGGTGGAGGGGTCCGTCCTCGGGGTCGATGGGGGCGGACCTGAGATGGTCGACCTGGTCGGGTGTCAGCGCGGCCAAACCCCGCCAACCGTCGGGCAGCACGAATCCGCGCAGCAGCAAGTGCGCGGACATTGCGACGATTCGACTCGTGCGTGGAAGTTTGTGCAGCAGTAAGGCTTCCTGCTCTTCGCTACTGCGGGTCTGCACCGTGCAGGAAACCTCGGTGCCAGCGGAGAGCAGGTATACGAAGGATGTATCGTCCCGTGCCGCAAGGGCTTTCGCGACGGAACCGGCGGCTTCGGGGGTGCAGCGCAACCGAATCGTCCATTGGAGGTAACCGAGCCGCTGACCGTTCACCAGTCCGATCACCCTGAGCCCATGCGTATTCCGCAGCTGACGATACCGACGTGCCACGGTGTTCTCGGAAACGTCGAGAACTTCGGCGATGGTTCGGAAGGATGCCCTGCCGTCGAGCTGCAGCGCGTGAATGAGCCCTCTTTCGACGGTATCCATCACCGAACCCTCCAAGTTCGACAGTTTTCAGCAATATCAGGCCTGATTCTGGTTGAAGCCGCTCCCCGCCACCAGGATCGAGGCATGAGAATCCTCGTCCTCGCCGCCACCGGAAACGTCGGCAGCCAGCTCGTCCCGCACCTGCGCGCTGCAGGCCACACCGTGCGCGCGGGCACCCGCAACCCAGCGTCTGCCGATTTCCCGCCCGACGTGCAGGTCGTACACACCGAACTATCCGAACCCGAAACCCTCGTCGACTGTCTCGATGACATCGACGCTGTCTTCCTGCTGTGGCCGCTGCACACCGGCGCACAACTGCCCAACGCACTCGATCTCATCACCGAGCACGCCCGCCGCATCGTATTCCTCGGTACCGGGGGCATCTCGGACCTCAGCTTCGAAGATCAGGAAAAGCTGGTGCACGGCTGTGGAATCGAATCTGTGGTCCTGCGTCCGAGCACCTTCGCCGTCAATACGCTCTGGTGGGCCGACGAGATCCGAACCGGCGATATCGTGCACGGCATTCACGGCGAGTTGCCGATGTGCCTGATCCACGAGACCGATATCGCGGCCGTCGCGGCCCGAGTACTCACCGAAAATGCCCATGCCGGAGTCACATACACGCTGACCGGACCCGAGTTACTCACCCAGGCCGAGCAGGTACGTGTCATCGGCGAAGTACTCGGGCGCCCCCTGCGCTGGGCCGAACTCACAAGCGCACAGGCCAGACAGCGCCTACTCGACGACGCCACCTTCCCCGACTCCTTCGTCGATGTCCTGCTCGACGGCTACACCAAGATGCTGGCCGCTCCCCGCCCCGAAATCACCACCACCGTCGCCGATATCACCGGTCGCCCGGCACGTTCCCTGGCCGAGTGGGTAACCGACCACCTCGCCGACTTCTACTGATGGCGTATCCGGAACGGACGCCGTTGCTGGACAACGACGTCCGTTCCGAGGACTACTTCCTGCGTTCCCGCTTCTCGCGTACGCGAACCGAAATGCGAACCGGTGAACCGTCGAAGCCGAACTCCTCACGCAGGCGACGCTCCAGGAACCGGCGGTAACCCGCCTCCAAGAACCCGGTCGTGAAGAGCACGAAGGTCGGCGGCCGGGTGGTGGCCTGCGTGGCGAACAGCACGCGCGGCAACCGACCACCGCGCATCGGCGGCGGCGTCGCCGCGATGACTTCCTTGAGCCAGTTGTTCAGCCGACCGGTAGGGATGCGCTTATCCCACGATTCGAGCGCGGTTTCCATTGCGGGCACGAGCTTTTGGACGGCACGTCCGGTATGCGCGGAAATATTGACGCGCTGAGCCCACGGCACCCGGACCATATCCCGGTCGACTTCCTTGTCGAGCTGCAGACGTCGGTCCTCGTCGACCAGATCCCATTTGTTGAAGGCCAACACGAGCGCGCGACCGGAGTCGGCGACCATGCTGATCACCCGCAGATCCTGTTCGGTGATCGGTTCGGAGGCATCGATCAGCATGATCGCGACCTCGGAGGCCTCCAGCGCCGCCTTGGTCCGCAGCGATGCGTAGAACTCCATACCGCTGGCATGGGAGACCTTGCGACGCAGACCAGCCGTATCGACGAATTTCCAGATCTTGCCGCCCAATTCGACCAGCGAATCGACCGGGTCGACGGTTGTGCCCGCGACATCGTGCACGACCGAACGCTCATCACCGGAAAGCTTGTTGAGCAGGCTGGACTTGCCGACGTTGGGCTTGCCGACCAGCGAGACCCGGCGCGGGCCGGTGCCGCCGGTGCCCTCACGTGGGGTCTCCGGGAGGACTTCCAGGACATCGTCGAGCAGGTCACCGGTGCCGCGACCATGCGCGGCGCTGACCATGCGCGGCTCACCGAGACCGAGCGACCACAGCGCGGCGGCTTCGGCCTCGACGCGTTCGTCGTCGACCTTATTGGCGACCAGGATCACCGGAATCTTGGAGCGACGCAGCTTCTTCACCGCGGCCTCGTCGGTGGCCGTCGCGCCGACCACGGCATCGACCACGAGCAGGATCGCATCGGCGGTCTCCATCGCCAGTTCGGCCTGGCGGGCGACCGACTGCTGCAGGCCCTTGGCGTCGGGCTCCCAACCACCGGTGTCCTGCACCAGGAAACGGCGCCCCGCCCAGTTCGCCTCATAGGAAATGCGGTCGCGGGTCACGCCGGGAATATCCTCGACGACGGCTTCACGGCGACCGAGGATCCGGTTCACCAGCGTCGATTTGCCGACATTCGGGCGGCCGACGACCGCGACCGTCGGCATCGCGAGGTGTTCGTCCTCGCCGAACTCACCATCGAGGTCGGCTATCTCCCAATCGGATTCGTCACTCCAGACGCCGTCGCCCGCGAGAACGTCTTCACTCATGACTGCGCCTCGCCGGCGCTCGGCTCCGTCACGAGTGACACTGCCGTGTCTTTGGTTCGCTCGCTCACAATGTCCTACCTGTCCGGCCGATCGAAACCTGTCGCACCACAACGCGATACAGCTCGTCGATGACCTCATCCATATTCAGTTCGCTGGTGTCGACCTGCACCGCGTCGTCGGCCGGACGCAGTGGGGACACCGTGCGAGTGGAGTCGAGGGTGTCGCGACGCTGCACGTCGGCGAGTACGCCCTCGTAGTCATCGCCGCGACCTTCGGCGATGTTCTGCTGGTTGCGCCGCTGCGCGCGGGCCTCAGCCGAGGCGGTGAGGTAGATCTTGGCGTCGGCATCCGGCAGCACGACGGTGCCGATATCGCGCCCCTCGACCACGATTCGCTGTGCGGCGGAAGCGATTTCACGCTGCAGGGCAACGAGCAGCTCGCGCACCTCGGCAACGGCCGACACCGCGGACACCGCCTTGGTGACGGCATTGCCGCGAATCTCGGAGGAGACGTCCTCACCATCGAGCAGGATCAGCTCGCGGCTGGGATCGGTGCCGATGGTCAGCGGCAGTTCCTTCACCGCGGCACCGATCGCCGCCGAATCGGTCAACTCGACACCGGCGCGCAGCACCCGCAGCGTCGCGACGCGGTACATCGCACCGGTGTCCAGGTAACTGGCGTCGAGCCGGGTTGCCAGTCGCCGCGACACACTGGACTTGCCGGTACCCGAAGGCCCGTCCATGGCAACGACCAGCGGCGTGGTGCCTTCAACCATCGCAGGGACCTCCACGGGAATCTCTACACCGTTCACAACGACACCGCCTCGTAAAGTTTGCCGACTTCATCGCGGCCGATCACGCGCAGCGTGCCGGGCCGTTGATCGCCCAAGGCGACCGGACCGATATTGGTGCGCACCAACCGGGTCACCGGATGGCCGACCGCATCGAGCAGTCGGCGCACGATGTGCTTGCGTCCTTCATGCAACACGATCTTGACCAGCGAACGTCCCTCGCCCAGCTCGAGCACCTGGAACTTGTCGACCTTGGCCGGACCGTCGTCGAGTTCGACACCATCGCGCAGGCGCTTGCCGATCGACTTGTGCACCTCACCGTTCACCGTCGCCAGATAGGTCTTGGGCACCTGGAACGACGGGTGCATGAGCCGGTGCGCGAGGTCACCGTCATTGGTGAGCAGCAACAGCCCCTCGGTGTCTGCGTCCAGCCTGCCGACGTGGAACAGGCGCTGACCGGCCGCGATGCGTTCGGCGACGATATCGCCGACGCACGGGCGGCCCAGATCGTCGGACATGGTGGACTGCCAGCCCTTGGGCTTGTTCAGCGCGATATGGACCAGTTCCTCACGCACCATCACGCGGGTGCCGTCGACGCGGACCACGGCATGCTGCGGATCGATCCGCAGGCCCTGTTCGGTGACGATCGCGCCGTCGACCTCGACCCGGCCCTGGGCGATCATCTCCTCGGCGGCGCGGCGCGAGGCGACACCGGCCTTGGCGAGAACCTTCTGCAGCCGCTCGCCTTCGCCCCACGGCAACTTCTCGTGGCCGCCCTCGGCGGGTTGGTCGACGTGCTGTTTCTTGGCCGGCTTGGCGTTGCTCAGCAGCGGCGCGGAGACGACCTTCTTCTGCGGCTTCGGATTCTTGGGCTTCTTCCCGACAGGCGCGGACAGCGCGGCCGACGTTGTGCGGCGCGACGGATTACCTTGCTGCGCAGGGCTTCCCGGTGCATAGCCGCGCGAACCGGAGGCACGCGGGCCCGAACCGCCTTGCGCGGCACCACGATTGGCCTCGCCGCGCGAACCACGATGATCGGAGCCGCCCTGCGACGAACCGCGATAACCCGAGCCACCCTGCGACGAACCCCGATAACCGCTCTCGCCCTGCGACGAACCGCGATAACCCGAGCCACCCTGCGACGAACCCCGATAACCGCTCTCGCCCTGCGACGAACCGCGATAACCCGAGCCACCCTGCGACGAACCCCGATAACCGCT
>NZ_JBFANH010000028.1:120958-139091 GCF_040674755.1 Nocardia sp. NPDC049737
CTCTCGCCCTGCGACGAACCGCGATAACCCGAGCCACCCTGCGACGTGCCACGTCGATCGGAGCCGCGCTCGGCGGAACCTCGATATCCACTATCGCTCTGCGACGAGCCACGATGGCCACTGTCGCCCTGCGAGGTTCCGCGGTAGCCGCCACGCGAGGAGCCACGCTGTTCGCCCTGCGACGAACCGCGGTAACCACGATCGCTACCTTCTGAACTCCCCCGATAACCCCCTTGCGAGGAGCCGCGCTCGGAACCGCCCCATGCGGCCCCGCGCTGCGTACTTCCCCGTTGGGCTGAACGCATATCGCGTGCGTTTCGGCCTGCGCCGCCCCTGGGGGGCTGGTCGCTTCTGGTCCTACGATCCGGTGTGCCATCTCGGCGAGCGGGCGTATTCATATTGTCCTGTCAGTCTTCTTCGGTACCGAGATCCAAATCGGTCTCGGCGGATTTCCTCAGCCTGGTGTAACGGGGGTCCGTGTCCAGGCTCTCGTTGATCTCATCGATCAGGTCGACGCCCGGCAGCAGGGGCGCCAGTGGCGGCAAATCGGACAGCGATGCGAGTCCGATCCGCTCCAGGAACAATTCGGTCGTGCAGTACTGCGTGCCGTTCGTTTCCGGGTCGACCCCGGCCTCGGCGATCAATCCGCGAGCCAACAGGGTTCGCATCACGCCGTCGACGTTCACGCCGCGCACCGCGCTGACCCTGGTCCGGGTCACCGGTTGGCGGTATGCCACCACCGCCAATGTTTCCAAAGCGGCCCTGGTCAATTTCGACCGGGCACCGTCGAGCAGCATCCGTTCCACATACGGCGCATACTCGCTGCGAGTATAGAAGCGCCACCCGTCACCCACGAAACGCAGATCGATGCCACTGGCCCGCGCGGACAGTTCGGCCGCCATTTCGTGCAGCGCCCGCTCCACCCGCACCGGTTTGTCCTGCAACGCGTCGGCCAGCAGTTCTACCGGGGCCGGAGCGTCCACAATGAGCAGCACCGCCTCCAACGCCGACCGGAATTCATCGTCATCGAGCGGTTCGGGCGTGAACTCCGCCACTTCGTCGTCGGAACCGGCTATCTCTTTGCTCTTCGTCGCACGCGCGGCCTTCCTCACCCTTGCCGAACCTGCGGCCGCCGCGCCCCGACCGCTGGTCAGCGGTGTCTCGCCAGCTCCTCCCGCTACGCCTGCGTCATCCTCATCATTCGGCGCTGCCCGCTCGCTGCTGTTCGACTCGGCCGGGCCCGAGGAATTCGCCTCGTCGAATGGACTGTTTACGGTCGCACCTGCCGAAGCTGCGGGTTCCTCGCCCCCACCGCTCGTCATCGGCGCATCGGTGCGTCCTGCGGCGCCCTCGACTCCGACCGATGCCTGCTCGCCCTGGCCCGGCTCAGCCGTGTCTGAGGAATCCCGGTCGACAATTGCGCTGCCTACAGTCTCAATTGGTCCAGGGTCGCTCGAGGTCGCCGCATCCCCGGCGTCGTCGCCGCTCGAATCCGCGGCACCGCCATCGGTTCCTGGCGCTGTCGTATCTGGCGCGGCTTCGATGCGCTCACCACTCGACGATGCCACCTCGTCACGCGACTTCACCGCGCTCGCGCCTACTGCGTCGTCGCTCTGCGCGATCGGTGCACCACCATCGACCAGCTCGCTCGCGATCGCGGCGTCACGCTCGATGCCGTTGTGCTCGAGGGGTGTCGCATCGTCGGTGCGCTCACTCACCCGTAGTCCTCCTCGATGGTCACGGTGTCGGCGGTGTCGTCCTTGGGGTCGCCGGTCCAGCTGATCGAGAGCGGGCCGAGCGGGTCGGGCTGGTCGAACTCGATCGTCTTGCCCCGGTACAGCTCGAGCAGCGCCAGGAAGCGGGCGACGATCTGGATCGGCATCTCGCAGTCGGCGACCAGTTCGCCGAAGGTCGTCCAGCCGCCCGGTCCGCGCAGTTTGAGCTGTTCGAGCACGAGCGCGGCCTGTTCGGCGACCGAGAAGGCGTGCTGGTGCAGATGGTCGAGTCCGACCCGCGGCGCCGGGCGCGGCCGGAAAGCCGTTGCGGCGATCACAGCGAACTGGTTTGCGTCAACTCCCAGCGTAACCTCGGGCAACAGGTCGGCGTAGCGCTCCTCCAGTCCGACCGCGCGCGGGTATCGCCGCAACGCGACCGCTTCCAGCTCCCCGAGCAACTCAGCGACCTGTTTGAACGCCCGGTACTGCAGCAGCCGGGCGAAGAGCAGATCGCGCGCCTCGAGCAGTTCGAGGTCCTCGGCGTCGGTCACCTCACCGGATGGCAGCAGTCGCGCCGCCTTGAGATCCAGCAATGTCGCGGCGACCACCAGGAATTCGGTAGTCTGATCCAGGATCTTGTCCGCACGCAATGCCTGCTGCCCGATGCTGGCGGTCAATGCCTTTGTGTAGGCGATGAATTCGTCAGTCACCTGATGCAACGCGACCTCGGTGACATCGAGCTTGCGCGAACTGATCAGATTCAACAGCAGATCGAACGGCCCCTGGAAGTTGCTCAGCCGCAGCTGGAACCCGGATGTCTGCGCCGTCGGCTCGCCCTCGGCGCCAGTTCTGCCTGGCGGATTATCCGCGGTCGAAGCGGCACGCTCGGCGTCGGAGTCCCGATCGACGAACTCATCAGACTCCGAGCCGAGCGTATCCGTGTTCGTCGATGGTGCCGGTTCAGTACCGCCGATCACCGGCCGGACCGGTGGATGACTTCCCGCGCCATCGCCCGATATGCTTCGGCTCCACTGGATTTCGGTGCCCACGTAGTGATGGGCTCACCTGCGACGCTGGCGTCCGGAAAGCGCACGGTGCGCATGATCGCCGTGTCGTACACCAGGTCGCCGAATACCTCGACGACCCGCGCCATGACCTGACGCGAATGTAGTAACCGCGCATCGAACATGGTCACAACGATGCCGTACAGGCTCAGCCGCGGGTTCAGGCGGTCCCGCACCTTCTCCACTGTGTCGTTGAGCAGGGCGAGTCCGCGCAGTGAAAAGTACTCGCACTCCATCGGAATGATCACGCCATCGGAGCAGGCCAACGCATTCACCGTGAGCAGGCCGAGCGATGGCTGGCAGTCGATGAGGATGTAGTCGTAGCGATCACGCACCGATTCCAGCGCGCGACCCAGCGTCTGCTCCCGGCCGACCTCGTTGACCAGTTGGATTTCCGCGGCGGACAGATCGATATTGCTCGGCAGCAGATCCAGATTCTCGACCCGGGTCTCCATCAGGACATCGTCGATCGAGACCTTGGATCCGATAAGCAGGCTGTGCACGGTCAGATCGAGATCGTGAAGGGCCACACCCAATCCCGCCGACAGCGCACCCTGCGGATCCAGATCCACCAACAGCACCCGCCGACCGCACTCCGCGAGCGCGGCGCCCAGGTTGATGGTCGAGGTAGTCTTGCCGACGCCACCCTTCTGATTGCACATCGCGACGATCAGCGCATCACCGTGATGCTCGATCGGCGGAGGTTCGGGCACGACACGCAGCGGGCGCCCGGTCGGACCGAGCGTCGCGTCCTCGGGGACGGGTTCGGCGCCGTCGCCCCACAGCGTTTCCGCCGCGGCTGCCGAGTACGGACCCGTTCGGGGACCCGTAAGCGGCTGCGCCCCAGCACTCATCGGCGGCTCTGCCGCACCGGCTGTCGTCACGATCCGCTGCTCCTTATACGTTCCTGCCCGTTGCCTTCGCCGCCTCCGGCATCATCTGCCCGAGCGTAGCGAGGCCGATCAGGCCCGACCTAACTTTCGCACGGTCCAGCTCTCGATAGACGCTACCGCTTGACAGCGCAAGACCCACGCTCGGACACGCGACACCCGCGTTTACCTGCGCGGGCATCCGCTCCCCTAACGCCAATCCGGTCCGCCGTCGAAATGGACGTCGAACCGATCGTGGAGTTCATCCATACTGTCCCAATCCGCCTCACCCCGAGCGATACGACCGAGTTGCCGGAAGTACTCGAACCGGACGATACCTGGTGTGAGTACCGCGAAGAACTCGGCGGGACCGTCCACGGAGGCCCCGAAGGCATGCACAATACCCGGCGGAACCACCACCAGACCACCCTTCGCGACCGCATGACGTTCGCCGTCGACGAGGAATTCCATTGTCCCGTCCAGGACATAGAAGATTTCCGTTGACTTCGTGTGATGGTGCGGCCTGGTCCCATCCGCGCCAGCCTGCAGGACAAGCCGATTCGCTCCGAACAGCCCGTCGGTGTTCACACTGTCCTCGAGCAATTGGAACGAACCGCCGCCGGGCAGCGATACCGCCTCGACATCGCGCTCCTGAACGATGAAAGCCCTTGCCATCCAACTCACCTCACATCGGCATGCCGAGACCACCCGATCCCGCATCCAACACAACCGGACCGTAGTCCCATTTCTTCCCGGTCGATACGCTCTGCGCACGTTTTGTACACCGCACACGGATCCGTCGGGCTAACCCGAACTCGGCGCGCAAAATCCTGCGCAAGGCACAGAGTCAGCGAGCGCGCGGATGAGCGGTGGCCCAAACCTCACGAAGCGTGTTCACAGTGACCAATGTGTAGATCTGAGTGGTCGTCACCGAAGCATGTCCCAGAAGTTCTTGAACCACGCGCACATCCGCACCCCCGTCGAGCAAATGCGTTGCGAAGGAATGACGCAGCGTATGCGGCGAAACCGTGGCTCCGATACCAGCCCGCTCAGCGGCGGTCTGCAAAACCTGCCAGGCACTCTGCCGTGACAACCGACCGCCGCGTGCATTCAGAAACAGCGCGCCCGCAGTCCCTTTCCCGTTCACGGCGAGCACCGGCCTCCCCCGCACCAAATACGCATCGACGGCCGCCAGCGCGGGCCTGCCGATCGGAACCATGCGCTGCTTGCCGCCCTTGCCGTGCAATACAACAGCCCGCTCCTCGGCATCGAGGTCGTCCACATCGAGTCCGACCATCTCCGAAATCCGCGCCCCGGTCGAATACAACAGCTCGAGCAGCGCCCGATCACGCAATCCGCGCGGCCCACCATCGGCTCCGGCCCCGTTCGCATCACCGATCGACCCGCCCCCCGCGGCCTCCAGCAACCGCAACACCTGGTCGTAAGGCAGCGCTTTCGGCAACCGCCGTCCGGGTGTCGGCGGCTTCACCGCATGTGCGACATCGGTACTCGTCACGCCCTCCGCCGCGGCGAAGCGATGCAGCCCGCGCACTGCGATCAGCGCACGAGCGACCGAACTCGCGGCAAGGGGCGGGTGCGTCTGCCCACCCGCCCGCAGCACCATCGTGAACTCCGCGACATCGGATTCGGAAATTTGTTCCAGCGCCGTAATCCCGCGCGAGGTCAGGAAATCCCGATACCGATCGAGATCGCGACGGTACGCACCGAGGGTGTTGCGGGCGGCGCCGCGCTCGACCGCAAGATGATCGAGGTAGGCGTCCACCTCCCGTGCGAGCACCGCCCAGACCCGTCAGTCCGCGGACTGCCGCTGCACCTTGCGGCGCAGGAACGCGGTGGGCTGCCCCGGCCATGGCGCTTCGGCCGGTCGCAACTGCGCCCCGCTCGCCCTGGCGGCCGCGAGCGCGAGCAGACCGGCGACGGCCGTGGCATTGACGATCTCACCGGCCAATGCTGCCCGCACAGCCTCCTCCACCGGCAGTCGGACCAATTCCAGGTCCGCCTCCTCCAATTCCGGCTCCGGCCGGTCGGTTTCGTACAGGCCCCGAGCGGCGTATACCCGCAGCGCCTCATCGGTGAATCCGGGCGAGAGCGCGACATCCACCAAGACCGACCATTCCCTGGCGGCCAGTCCGGTCTCCTCGGCCAATTCACGCTTGGCCGCAGCCAGCGGATCCTCGCCGGGCACATCGAGCAGTCCGGCGGGCAGCTCGAGCAGCCGCTGACCGATCGGATGCCGATACTGTCTGATCAACACCACATTGTCGGCATCATCGATGGCCGCGACCGCAACCGCCGCATGATGTTCGATCACCTCGCGCTCGACGACGCGTCCGCCCGGCATGGCCACTTGGTCGAGCCGCAACGCGAGGATGGCACCGCTGTACATGGTCTTGCTCGCCACGGTCTCGAAATCGTGGCTGCCCGGCTGGGCTCCCCCGTTATCACTCATCTACGACGCCTGATCTGCGTTCGCGAACTCTTCGTCCGGGATATCGACCGGAAGCCGCTCGGCCAGTTTATATTTCAGTGCCGCCGCGATCAGCGCCGCGAAGAGCGGATGCGGCCGGGTGGGGCGGCTCTTGAGCTCCGGATGCGCCTGGGTGGCCACGAAGAACGGATGCCTATCCGCAGGCAACTCGACGAATTCGACCAGATGCCCGTCCGGTGAGGTACCACTGAATTTCAAACCGCTGGTGGCGATCTTGTCGCGGTAGGCGTTGTTGACTTCGTAGCGATGCCGGTGCCGCTCGGAGACCTGGTCGGTGCCGTAGGCCTGCGCTACCACCGACCCCTTCTGCAGCGTCGCCGGGTAGGCGCCGAGACGCATGGTGCCGCCGAGATCGGCCTCACCGGCGACGATCTCCTTCTGATCGGCCATGGTGGAAATCACCGGATGCGGTGTGTCCGGCTCGAATTCGGCCGAATTGGCCTCCGCCAGACCGACCGAACGCGCGGCCTCGATGACCACACACTGCAGACCCAGACACAGGCCCAGCAGCGGAAGCCCCCTGATCCGCGCATATTTGATGGCGCCGACCTTGCCCTCGATACCGCGGATACCGAACCCGCCCGGAATCAGCACCGCGTCCACATCGCGCAGTGCGGCCTGCGCACCCGCCGGGGTCTCGCACTCATCGGACTGCACCCAGCGGATATTCACCTTGGCCCGCGAGGCGAATCCGCCCGCGCGCAACGCCTCGGTCACCGACAGATACGCATCGGGCAGATCGACGTACTTGCCGACCAGTGCGACCTCGACCGTCTCCCGCGGCTGGTGCACCCGATCCAGCAGATCACCCCACACGGTCCAGTCCACGTCCCGGAACGGCAGCCCGAGCCGGCGCACTACATAGGCGTCCAGGCCCTCACGGTGCAGCACCTTGGGGATGTCGTAGATCGACGGCGCGTCCGGGGTAGAGATGCACGCGTCCACATCCACGTCGCACATCAGCGCGATCTTGCTCTTGAGCGCCTGCGGCACCTCGCGATCACAACGCAGGATCAGCGCGTCGGGCTGGATACCGATATTGCGCAGCGCCGCCACCGAATGCTGGGTCGGCTTGGTCTTGAGCTCACCCGATGGCGCGAGGTAGGGCACCAGCGATACGTGCAGGAAGAACACATTGTCCCGGCCCACATCGTGGCGGATCTGGCGCGCGGCCTCGAGGAACGGCTGCGATTCGATATCGCCGACGGTGCCACCGATTTCGGTGATCACCACATCGGGCACCTGCCCCTGTAGATCCGGGCCCTGCATCGCCAGGATGCGACTCTTGATCTCATCGGTGATGTGCGGGATCACCTGCACCGTGTCACCGAGGTATTCGCCCCGGCGCTCCTTGGCGATCACCGACGAATAGATTTGCCCGGTAGTCACATTCGCGTCCTTGGACAGGTCGCGATCGAGGAACCGCTCGTAGTGGCCGACATCGAGATCGGTCTCCGCGCCGTCTTCGGTGACGAACACTTCTCCGTGCTGGAACGGATTCATGGTGCCCGGATCGACGTTCAAGTACGGGTCGAGTTTCTGCATGGTCACCCGCAGTCCGCGCGCGGTCAGCAACTGACCGAGGCTGGAGGCGGTAAGACCCTTACCCAATGAGGAGGCGACACCACCGCTGACGAAGATGTGCTTCGTGGCCGTTCGCGCCTGATTCCGTGTATGACCCACGGGTCTTCACGGTAACACGAAATTGCTGGTCTGATCACACACCACGCACGTTTGCCACCGAGTCGCTGCCATTGATCGGATTCAGTCCGTGCGCCATGTTCGCAGCACGGGGCAGTGCGGGTCGAGCGGATCAGCTCGCGGGCGGCGCGACGAGTGTGAGGGAGGTCGCCTTGGTGCCGGTTCCGTATCGGCCCGCACCGCCGTTGAGCTGCTCGCTCAGGCCGAGCACGGTGGTGACGCGACCGATATCGCGATCGAGATTGTCGACGGTGGTGACGGCCGTGGCCAGCGCGGCATCGGAACGAATGATCGCGAGCGGGCCCGGATTGTCGGCGGCGCCGGACCGACCCGCGAGCACCACACCAGCACCGCGCCCACGCAGAGCGCCCGCGAATCGGGCGATATTGCTGCCTTGACTGTTCTCGCCGGACTTCGCGCCGTCGCCCGTGACGACCACGGCGAGATCCGCGACCTGCGTCGGAGTGTCGCCGTAGGCGAGGAACCCGCCGCCGCGCAACGTCTCCAGCACCAGACTCAACTCCTGCGGGGTGCTGCGCGGTTGCGCGCTCGCCGGATCGAGCAGCAGCACCAGGCCGAGCAGATCCCCCGCCATACTGCCCTGATCCACCTGACCGGTGCGCAGCTGCGCGCCCGCGGGAATGACATTGGTGACCGCGGTGCGCATCCGGTCACCCTCGGCGGCGTCGAGGAAGGCATCGGTGAGTGCGATGCGGCCGGTCACGGTGGCCCCCGAGGTTTCCAGATCTCTTGCGGCGGCCTCGACATCGGCGGGTTCGGCATCGGGGGTCGTGAACAGCACGACGCTGCGATCGGTCAGCGTGCCGCCGAGGATGCGCCCCGCCGATCCGGCGATGAATCGGTCCGCGGCATTCATTTCATCGCCGAGGCGCCGGTTCCGATCGTTGGTCACGTCGAGCTGTTTGCGCAGATCTGTTTTATCCGCGCGCAATCCGGACAGCAGGTCCGCCGCCACGGTCTGTGACCCGAGCACCACGCCGAGGGCGAGGGCCAGGAAGATCGCGACAATCGAAACCGCATGCTGCCGAATCGAAATCATCGGTTGCCTCCCGCACCGGCTAGGCCGCGTGCCCAGAGATCGAACCGATTCCAGGTATCGGCGGCCCACTCCACTGCCTCGGTCCCCATATTCGAGGCGAGCATCGCCACGATCACCGCGACCAGGGCGGCGAGTACGACCATCGCGATGGCGGTGCCGGACACCCGGTTTCGATAGAGCGTGGCGACGGCCTTGGCATCCATGAGTTCGGTGCCGATTTTCAGTCGGGTGAGGAAGGTCGCCGGATTGCTGTCGCGGCGACCGCGGTCGAAGAAATCGTCCAGTGAGGCGGCGGCACCGGCGGTCACGATGAGCGATGCGCCGTGATGGTGGGCCAGCAGCAGGGCCAGGTCGGCAGGTGCGCCGGATGAAGGGAAGGTCGTCGCGCCGATGCCGAGATCCTGGATGCGCTCCAGACCTTTGGCGTGGCCATCGGTATCGGCGGGCAGGATCATCTCGGCACCGGACTTCAAGGTGGCGGTGGTGATGTCGTCCGGGTCGCCGACGATCAGATCGGGGCGGTAGCCCTGCTTCATCAAGGTGTCCGCGCCACGGCCCACGCCGACCATGATCGGGGCATACTCCTTGATGAACGGCTTTAGTCGCTTGAGATCGTCCGCATGGTCCGGGCCGTCGGCCACCACGACCACATGCCGATTCTTCATGTCCAGCTCCAGCTCCGGCACCCCGATACCGTCGATGAGCAGCGCACTCTCGGTGCGAATGAATTCGATGGTGTTGCCCGCGAATGCCTCCAGATGGTCGGCGAGGCCGTTGCGCGCCGCGATCATCCGCTCGGCGATATCGGCTTCGGTCAGCTGGATGGCCGTGACCAGGACCTCGGGCTCCTTCTTGACCAGCTTGTCGGAGTAGACGACGCCCTCGTCTATGCGGACCTTGGTGCCGTCCTTGATCCGGAAGGCATCCGAACTGACAGTGTCCAGCAGCAGGATTCCGTGGGCGACCAATACTTCCGGTCCCAGATTGGGGTAGCGACCGGATATCGATGGCGAAGTATTCACCACCGCGGCCACGCCCGCCTCGACCAACCGATCGGCGGTGAACCGATCCAGATCCATCTCATCGAGTATTACGACATCACCGGGCCCGACCCGCTTCAGCAGACGCCTGGTGTTGCGGTCAACCCGAGCCACCCCGGTCAGCCCGGGTAGCACCTCGGTGCTCTTCGACAACAACGCCAACATCTTCATGGGGCCGATCCTGGCCGCAAACCCTCAACCATTGGTGGAGGCGCGCCGCATCACCAATCACATTCGTCACTGTGATAACACGAACACCACGCCGCGCAGGGAGCGCACCGACCAGTACCCGTATGCTGCGGGTCACAGATATCTCGAAGAGGAGACACCATGGTCAGCAGCACCGTCGACGCCGTGATCGCGGCACCACGCGATGTCGTCTACAAGTTCTTCACCGAGCGCGATGGCATCAACCCCTACATCCCGGTCGATTTCACCCTGAAGACCCCCGGATCGCCCACCCCGAACGGCGTCGGTGCGCAATACCTCATCGGCAAGGCCGGCGTCGGCTTCGTCGAGGAGACCACCAAGCTCGTTCCCGGCGAATTGATGGAATACAAGATCATCAAGGGTGTCCCGGTGAAACGGCACGTCGGCACCATCACCTTCACCGACGCCGACAACGGCACCTTGGTCTCCTACACGATGGAGTCCGAGCCCAGCCTTCCCGTTCCCGCGAAGGTTCTGGAATTGGGCCTGAAGAACCTCATCAACCAGTTCATCAAGGGCGCCCAAAAAGCCCTGCGCTGACCCCGTCAGGCGAGGGCGCGTTCGGCGCGGGCGGTTTCGAGCAGTTCCTCGGCGTGAGCTCGGCCGGTTTCGGTGTCATCGAGACCGGCCAGCATGCGGGCCAATTCGATGACGCGCTCATCCTTGGTCAATGCCCGGACACCGCTGTTGACCTTGCCCTTGCCGTCATCGGACTTGTCCACCACGAGATGGGTGTCGGCGAATGCCGCGACCTGCGGCAGGTGTGTCACCACGATCACCTGATGGGTGCGCGCGAGCCGTGCCAGCCGACGGCCGATCTCGACCGCGGCCCGGCCACCGACACCGGCATCGACCTCATCGAACACCATGGTCGCGCCGTGATCCGAACTGGCGAGCACCACTTCAAGTGCCAACATCACGCGCGAGAGCTCACCACCGGATGCGCTCTTGCTCAACGGCAATGACTGCGCGCCGGAATGCGCGGACAACCGGAATTCCACTTCGTCGACACCGGTCGAACCCGCATGTAATTCCTGCCCATCCACCGTCAGTGGCGCGGAATCCTGCGGACTCGCGGGCACCGGCCGCACCACGACCTCGAGCTTCGCCTTACCCATCGCGAGCCCACCGAGTTCGGCGCTCACCGCGGAAGCCAGCTTGCCCGCCGACTTGGTACGCGCCGCAGTCAATTTGCGCGCTGCCTCACAAACGCGGTCCGCGGCGATATCCACCTCCGCCGCCAGCGCGGCCAACGCCTCTTCGGAGACATCGAGCGAACCGAGACGGGTGCGCGCCTCAGCCGCCCACGCGATCACCCCATCGATATCCGGCGCGTACTTGCGGGTCAGCGATTTCAATTCCGCCTGCCGGGTGAGCAGCGAATCCAAAGCGCCCGGGTCCGAAGGCAAATCCGAAAGATAGCCACTGAGTTCGGTGGTCAGATCGACGACCACCGCGATGGCCTCATCGAGCCGCGGCCCGAGCGCGGTCAGTGCCGGATCGTGGGCCGATTCGATGCGGGCACGCGCGGCGCCGAGCAATTCCAGTGCGCCCGAACCGTCTTCGGGCGAATCAGCGGGACCGGCCAAGGCATCGTGCGCGATCGCGGCGGCCTCACGCAGCGAATCCAGATCGCTGAGCCTACGCACCTCGTCGACTATGCGCTCATCCTCACCGGGTTCCGGTGCGATGGCATCGATCTCGGCTAGCGAATGCTTCAGCCGGTCGGCCTCCAGCGCGAGTTCCCTACTGCGCGCAGTACGTTCGACCAGCTCATTGCGGGCGTCGAGCCAGGATCGCCGCTGCACCTGGTACTTACGCAGCAGTGAACCGACCGCACCGGAGGCGAACTGATCCAGCGCCGACAGCTGCTGATCCGGACGCTGCAGCCGCAGTTGGTCGTTCTGACCGTGCACAGTCAACAACGGCGCGGTGAAATCGGCGAGGACAGAAGCTGGTACACCGCGCCCCCCGAGATGCGCACGGGAGCGTCCATCACTGCCGACGGTGCGGATCGCGATGATGCTGCCGTCGTCATCGCGTTCGGCCGCAGCCGATTCCAGGACTTCCTGCACTTGCTTCTGCGCGGTCGTATTCACCTCGTCGACGGTGAACCGTCCCTCGACCACGGCCCGTTCCGCACCCAACCGGACACGTCCCGCATCGGCCCGTGCCCCGCTGAGCAGGTGCAGGCTGGTCACTACCATCGTCTTACCGGCACCGGTCTCACCGGTCAGAACCGTCAGACCCTCATGGAATTGCGCGGTAGCCGTGGATATGACGCCAAGCCCGTCAATCCTGATCTCTGTCAGCACGTGTGATCTCCGTTCGCCGTCGGCCACGCCAGCCTGTCACGGGCAATTGGAATTTGCGCACCATCCGGTCGGCGAACGGCGCGGAATCCAACCGCACCCACCGCACCGGTTCGCCACCGCGGACCGCCTCGAGCCGTCCCCCCTTCGGCAATGCCAGGGTGCGCCTGCCATCCAGGAAAACTATCGCATCATGGCCAGCCGCAACGGATTCGACCGCGATCCTGGACTCCGGACTGGTCACCAGCGGCCGCGCGAACAGGGCGTGCGCATTACTCGGAATCACCAGCAGCGCTTCGAGTTCCGGCCACACCACCGGGCCGCCCGCGGAGAACGCGTAGGCGGTAGATCCGGTCGGTGTGGAGATGAGGATGCCGTCGCAGCCGAATTGCGAAACCGGACGCCCGTCGACCTCCAGGACCACCTCGAGCACACCCATACGCGAGGCGTTCTCGATACTGGCTTCATTGAGCGCCCAACCGGTTTCGACGATCTCGTCGTCCACCCGGACGTTCACGTCGATGGTCATCCGATGCTCGAGCTGGTAGTCGCCGCGGACCACGCTGGCCAACGCCTCATCGAGGTGTTCGGCCTCGGCCTCGGTGAGGAAACCGATGCGACCCAGGTTGATTCCGAGCACCGGCACCCCCGCTGGCCTGGCCAATTCTGCTGCGCGCAGGAAGGTGCCGTCACCGCCGAGCGAGAGCACCATCTCGCAGCCGACCGCCGCGTCCGGGCAGTGTTCGACCACGCGTGCCGGGTATCCGCCCGGTTCCGCGACGGCTGTCCCGCTCGCGGTGTCGGACTCACAGTCGAATCGGGTGCTGTCCGCCTCGTCCGCGAGCACGCGCAGCCCGATGCCCGCATCTGCGAATATCTTCGCCACGCGATGGGCGGTTTCGATGATCTCCGCCCGGCCCGGATGCGAAACCAGCAGAATCTCTCTGGATTCGGCCGGCGTCAGCGCGTTCACTGTGGACCCTCCTCAACCGCACGTTCGACGAGCAGCGCGACCTGCTCGCCGTCGTACTCGAACTGCCCGTCTTTACGCAGCCACACAAAGTATTCGACATTGCCCGATGGGCCGGGCAGCGGGCTGGCCACCACCCCGACGGTGCGCAAGCCCAATTCGGCGGCGGCCGCCGCGACATCGCGCACTACTTCCGCGCGCAATTCGGGATCCCGCACCACACCGCCGGAGCCTACTCGCTCCTTGCCCACCTCGAACTGGGGTTTGACCATAGGCAACAGGTCGGCCCCCGCTGCGGTGCAGGCCGCGAGTGCGGGAAGCACCAGATTCAGCGAGATGAACGACAGATCGCCGACGACGAGGTCTACCGTGCCGCCGATGGATTCTGGGGTGATGACGCGGACATTGGTGCGATCGAGAACCCGCACCCTGTCATCGTTCTGCAGCCGCCAGATCAGCTGGCCATAACCGACATCGACGGCGACGACCTCACGCGCCTGCCTGGAAAGCAGTACATCGGTAAAGCCTCCGGTCGAGGCACCAGCATCCAGACAGCGCTTCCCCGCAACTGTCAAGCCCTGGGGTTCGAATGCCTCGAGCGCGCCGAGCAGCTTGTGCGCACCACGCGACGCCCACGACACCTCGTCGGGCTCCTCACGCACGATCAATGGCGTGCCCGTCTCCACCGCGGTCGCAGGCTTCACGGCGACCGTTCCAGCAATCAGGACGCGGCCCGCACCGATCAACTCGACCGCATGTTCACGCGATCGCGCCAATCCGCGGCGAACCAATTCGGCGTCCACCCGCGCGCGCCTGGCCACCTCAGATCTTGTCCACCGTGGCCAGTGCCTGTACGAGCACCTCATGTGCCTGCTCCAGGATGCGGGCGCGCCGGGTGATATCGGCGCCGGAATCGGAGTCTGTCGGAGGGGGCGCCGCCAGGCCGGTCCAGGCCGGACGAGCGTCGAGTTCGGCGAGCAGACTGTCGATCTCGGCGCGGATCCGCGTCGGATCGGCAGGCTCCGGGCGTCCCTGTGCACCCGGCAGATGCTGGCCGGGCAGCGGTGGGCCGGGGCGCGGTCCGTTCGAGCCGGAGCCGGGGCCGTTGGGGCGTGGCATCGGAGTAGTCATCGTGAGGTCAACGCTATCGGATTTCCGAACCGGACGCCCGCACCCTTACGGCTCGTCCCGGGTTACGCCGTAAGCGTTGCGCCAAGTCGTCGGCGAGGTCGGTCGCCTCGTCCTCGACCGGCGGATGGTTCAGTGCGTCCAATGACGCCGAGACGTAGGTCGGGATCAGGTCCGCCGGGGCGTCGCGTAGTTCGTCGAGGGTGCTCACGCCGGTCAGGACCAGCAACGATTCGAGGCCGACGCGGTTGGCGCCCTCGATATCGGTGTCCAGGCGGTCGCCCACGACCAGCGCGCTGCGCGTTCCGGCGCGCACCAAGGCGTCCTCGAGCAGTGGCGCATAGGGTTTGCCCGCTACTACCGGCTCTCTGCCGGAGGCGGCGCGCAGCGCGGCGACCATGGCACCGTTGCCGGGCGCGAGGCCGCGCTCGTTCGGCAGCGTCTTATCGGTATTGGCGGCAACCCACAATGCGTCGGCGCTCAGCGCGTAGGCCGCCTCCGCGAGATCCGGCCAGGCGGTTTCGGGTGAATGTCCTTGTACGACAGCAGCGGGCGCAGCGCCATTGAAACGCCGGATCGAACGCAGCCCGACCGCTTCGACCTCCTTGGCCAGGTCATCGGTGCCGACGATCAACACCGTTGCCCCGAGATCGAGCCGCTCCGCCAACAACCGTGCCGCGGCCTGCGCACTGGTCACGACATCATCGGTTTCCGCCGCGAATCCCAGCTCGGCCAAATGTCGCGCAACCACATCAGGACCACGACTCGCATTATTCGTGACATAGACAAGCCGCTGTGCCACAACGGAATCCGCCAACGCCTCCGGCGCGCCCTCGATCACCTCGGGCCCGCGATACAGCGTGCCGTCCAGATCCAGCAGCAGGGCTTCATACCGCTCTCGTAGCCGCTTCACACCACTCTCACTCCACGTAACCGACCGACACTTTCCCGAACCCTACGCCAGTCCGCCGACAGGAAAAATGACGGCGTCGACCGACCGTATGCCGCAAGCCCATTTCGAGCACACACTCGAATTTGCCAGCGCGACGTGCAACGTCGCATAGCCAGCGTGTTGCGCAACACCGACCACCGTGTTTCCGCGACTCGCAGCCGACTTCGATGGACGTTCGCCGACGACCGAGACCGCGTTCGCAGTCAGCCCCGACGACGAGCAGACCAGAACTGGCGGATATTGGGCAGGGCCGTACACAATCTCAGAAGCCACGCCTTCGTTGGACAGGCCCGACGTGAAACTGTGCCGCCGCTTCCGACAAAACCCGGGCACCTGCGCCCGCATTCCATGCCCTTGCGGCCGACTGGATCCCTTCTGCACGTGCGACCTGAGTCGACGAACTCTTCGGGTCGAGTCCCAGCCGCTGTGCCCTACAGCTCGGCGTCGCCGGTCAGTTCCTCGGCGCGTTCCTCGGCGTCGGTTTCACCATCGAGGTCGGCGGAGGCTGCGTTGAGGAACCAGGTGAGTCCCTCGGCCGTGCGGCCCGCCGCGACCAGGGCGTCGGCATAAGCGTAGAAGAGGCGGGCGGCGGCGGAGCCGGTGCGGGAGGGGTCGAGGTCCGAGGTCTGCAAGGTGACTACGGCCTGGTCGTATTGGCCGAGGTCCATGCGGGCACCGGCGACCACAATGCGGAGTTCGGTGGCCTCGTCACCGCGCAGGGCGCGGGCCTCATCGCTGCGCCCCAGTTCGATGGCGCGCTCGGGGCGACCGAGGCCGCGTTCGCAGTCCGCCATGACGGCGAGCAGACCGGAACCGCCGGACATCCGGCGGGCGGTGCGCAACTCGGAAAGGGCTTCGGCCCATTCACCCGCGTGGTAAGCGGTGACGCCCGCAGTTTCGCGGACCACGGCGATACGGCCCGCACGTTGGCGCGCCGCCCGTGCGTGGGCCAAGGCGAGACGCGGGTCGTCGTCGATGAGTCGGGCCGCCATCACGAGATGCCGGGCCACGGTTTCGGCGTTGCCCTTGTCCAGGCTCAACAGGTCGCGGCGCACCTCGGTTTCGAGGTCGGTGGCCTGGACGTCATCGGGCAGATCGGGTTCTTCGGGACGCGGTGCGCGTCGCTCAGCCGAACCGGTCCCGGCACGTGCGCCTTCACCACCCCGACGGCGATCCTGCGGGTCGTCGCCACGGTTCCAGCCACCGCGCTGACCGGAGTCACCGCGACCACCAGAGTCACCGCCACGGTTGAAACCGCCGCGCTGACCGGCGTCATCGCGTCGCTTGAACCCGGTGCCCTCGTTCACGTCGCCGCGCTGACCGGAGTCACCGCCACGCTTGAAACCACCGCGCTCACCTGAGTCACTGCGGTTGAAACCGCCGCGCTCACCCGAACCGCCGCGACTGAAACCACCGCGGTCGCCGGGACCGCGGTTGGAACCGCTACGGTCCCCGGAACCGCTACGGCCGAAACCACTTCGATCGCCGGAGTCACTGCGCTGTCCGGAATCGCCGCCGCGTTTGAAGCCACGGCGCTCACCGGAATCACCGCCACGGCTGAAACCACCACGATCGCTGGAATCGCCCCGATCAAAACGGCCGCGCTCGCCCGAGCCACCACGATCACCTGCATCGCCGCGTCGGCCCGAATCGCCGCTGCGGTTGAACCCGCCGCGTTCGCCGGTGCCGCCCCGGTTGAAACCACCGCGGTCGCCGGAGCCGCCACGGCTGAAACCACCGCGGTCGCCGGAATCACTGGAGCGCTTGAATCCACTGCGCTCGCCCGAACCGCCACGGTTGAAACCACGCTCACCGGAATCACCGCGCTGACCGGAGTCGCCGCGCTCGAAACCACTGCGACCACCGGCGCCGCCGCGGTTGAAACCGCCGCGATCATCGGCACCGCGGTTGGAGCCGCCACGACTTCCGGAGTCGCCGCGCTCGCCGGAGCTGCTGCGCTTGAAACCACCGCGGTCGCCGGAGCTGCGGTCGTTGGAATCGTTGCTGCGGTTGAAGTCGCCGCGGTCATTCGAGCCACTTCGGGTCGAGTCGCCGCTACGTTTGAAACCGCGCCGTTCGCTGGAGTCACCTCGGTCGGAAGAGCCGCGAGAGGCACTGCCTCGATCGCGGTCGGGGCCTCCTTGCCGGAAGGACTTCCGGCCGTCGTTCTGTTCCGACACGGTGGCCCCTTTCTAGAGTTCGGCCAGAGGTTGTCGAACCCCTGAATTCAATCACGTGACGGCGGTCGGGCCCGAGCACGGCATAGATATAGGTACAAAAACGACGATAGGGGACCCAGTTCTGGGTCCCCTATCGTGAAGGATGTTCCGGCGGTGTCCTACTCTCCCACACCCTGTCGAGTGCAGTACCATCGGCGCTGGTGGCCTTAGCTTCCGGGTTCGGAATGGGACCGGGCGTTTCCCCACCGCTATAGCCGCCGTAACTCTATGAAACTATCCACACAGAGAGCCAAACCCGATACCCACCCCCAACATGAAAGGGGGTTTCCTCGTGTCTGTCTTCTCGGTGATCTGTGTGTTGTTTCAGATACCGCACAGTGGACGCGTAGCTTCTTTGTTGGTAAGTCCTCGGCCGATTAGTAC
>NZ_JBFANH010000029.1:0-137202 GCF_040674755.1 Nocardia sp. NPDC049737
GCCGCCTCCCGATGGCGCCGACGCCACCAAACCCGCGTCCGACAAACCAAATACCATCGACAACGACTGTCACACAACGAAATACAACTGTCGTGCTAGCACGACAGTTGTATTTTGTTGTGCTGCAAGAGAGTTGATTTGGGGTAGTTTGTCTCGGGTGCTGGATGATGTTGTGGCCGAGGATCTTTCGGCTTGGCGAGCCGGTTTCGATGGGGTGTTCGCACGGGTAGCGGGGGTGTTCTATCGGGCAGAGCCGCGGCGGTGGGCGCGGCTATCCGACGGGGTTGCTGGCGCCGGCGGAGCGCAAGAATTCCTGGCAGCTGGCCGACGCCGCCAGCGTGGTGGAGCCGGACGGTTTGCAGCATTTCCTGAACCGGTCACGCTGGAGTGCTGTGCCCCCAAGGGGGCACGGTCGTGACCTCTTAGTTGGGCGTGCGACTGGTGAAATCGAAGGAGCCGCTGTCGATGCCCCAGGAGATGATTCGTTCGGGATGGATCCGAATGATCGAGCGTTCCTGGGGAGGGAACGGCGGCTCCTGGTCGTCGAGCGCCTCGGCCGTGCCGCGCACTTCGATGCCGCGAATAACGTACGGGTCCAACGAGACCTGCTGGTCGACGACGAACGAGACCCGACTGCCTGCCTCGACGTTGCGGTACTTACGGCTGTTGCGCATGCGCATACCGCCGATGTCGATGGTGCCGTCGGCGTTCACCCGATAGCTGGTCGGGTTGTTCTGCACGACGCCGTCGGGCGATACCGTGGCCAGCCGCCCGATCCCGGCCTCCGCGAGGAACTGCTGCTCATTCGTAGTGAAAGTCACCGATGAAGCGTAGTTGGAAGCCTCGGCAGCGCCCTCACCTCTTCCCAGAAGTGGTTCATGTCGGGCATTCCCGGTCAGATCGCGGATCAGGACGTCGAATGTGGGTGCGTCTGGCCAACTCGGTTTGGTGATCCCGACGCGGGTCCAACCCCAGCTTCGATACGCTCGGTAGGCGCGGTCGTTCTCCGGTTCGACCAAGAGGGTTGCGCGTTGCTCGGGTCGGTTGTTCAGCAGCTCGTCGTGCAGGGCTCGGGCCAGGCCTTGCCCGGTGTGGTTCGTGCACACCATGATTTCGGATAGTGCGAAGGTGCGGGTGCCGTCTTCGGTGGTGAAGGCGTCGCGGTCGGTGATGGTGCTGTCTGGCCGAAAGTTCTTCCACCATGCCGCATTTGGGCCGAGCGTCCATCCCCATGTTTGTCCGGCTGGTTTCCCGTCCCGGTATGCGATGACCATAGCGAATGCGTGGGCGCGGGTGGGTGAGGTGTAAGTGTCGAAGCGATGCATGAACTGCTCCGGCGAGTCGAACGGGTCGCCGGATGCGATCGCATCCACGTAGGACCGGCTATAGATGTCGGCCACGGTTGCGCGGAGCTCGCGGGCCTGTGCGGCATCGAGGTGCTGGAATACGACTGCGTCGGGCCATTTCATGCGTTGATCGCTGTCTGCGTGAGAGCGTCGAATCGCTGACCGAACTCCGCGCCAATGGACAAAGTGGCTGTTGCGCGCCGGACGGGTACGAGGACCTTGACGGTGCGCGGTGACGAAACCGCATTGCCCAGATGCTGTATCACAGGCATCGCTTCAGCCAGGGCACCCGGGAAGTCCCCGGTCGCAGCCCGCGCCGACGCCAGCCATGCCCGCGCGTTTACTGAATTCCGAACGGACGCTTGGTCACTAACGGCAGCCTCCAGCAAGTCCACCGCCTTTGCGAGGTTGCCAACCCGTCCATATCCGCGCGCTTCGTGGCCGCGTACCTCGGCATGGCCGACGAACCGCAGCCAAGCCGGACATTCTTCGATGGGCTCGTGCTCCACAGCCTGGTCTACCTCACGCCACGCGGTTGCGATGGCACGACCGAACGCGTTGCGATCCCCGAGCAGACCCACAGCCTGCGCCTGCCGGATTGCGATCAAGGCGTGGATCCGTCCAGGAGGTCTGCCCCGCATAAGATCTCGCGCTCGATCGACCAGCTTCAACGCATGGTGTGGGCTTGCCTGTCCCATTTGGGTGAGCGCGATCGATTGATTCGCGGCATATAAGCATGTGTGCGCGGTCAGATCGGGATCATCTGCCTGACTGGCCAGCGCCATCGCATCGGAGAAGCAGCGCCGTGCGAGCGGGTGCATGTCCGCATCGAATGCCAGCCACCCGGTCATTACGGCGAGTTCGCCAGTCGCACTAGCGAATGCGTCGCCCGCCGCCGAATCGAACCCGCATGTTTCCAACTGGTGCTTGGCGCGGGCGAGTCCCTCCACGGCGCAGCTCACCAGCGGTGCCCCACCAGCTCGCTGATCCTCACAGACCAGTTGGTCCACGCGGTCGAGCAGACGCCGCGCATCGGACATGCCGATTCGCTCCCTGTTGAGATCCCACGAGTCCAGGACCATAGCGGCACCGGTTGCCGCAGCTAACTTGCTGAACTCCCGCCGTTTCACGTCACCATCGACTTCCCACGCATAGACACCGAGCGAGCCGCCAGGCCGATCAGACAAGGCGTCGGCCTCATACACGCCAGGATGCACCGAAACTGCCGAACGCGCTTCGGTGACGGCCGCCCAAAATCGTGCGGCCTGGTCGTCGTTCAGTCGCACGAGTTCGCTGTCGAGGTCCTGTGCGGACTTGCCGCGCACTGGACGGTTGTCGAGCGAACGCTCCCATTTCCGCACGGTCACCGGCTGGTAGCCGAGTTGCTCCGCGAACGCTTCCTGCGTGAGTCGCAGAGCGGCAATGCGAAGAGCCTTGACTTCAACACCCGTCCAATTGGTAACGATCATGGCCACCCCTGTTCGCGTCCACAACGCTCGGTATCGAAAGCGTATTACTTGTGTGCGGTTTCGTGGCTGGGATCGAAGTGGCCGGTCGGCGACGCTTTAGGGGCACCCGGGTGTCGGGTGCCTGATCTACAGCTACGGGGAGGGATCACGGTGAATTCGAAACTGCCGCACCGATATCCGTTTGTCGGGCCGCCTGCTGCGTACAGCGGCGCTACGGCCGATGTCGTCGAGCGTTTTGCGGATGCCATCCGCGAGTGGGCTGGGCACAAGGAGCGCCGAGGTACCGAGTCCACGCCAGCCGCACACCGTGAGGGCGCATGATGCGACGAGATCGGTTGCGTACCACGCAGACTCAGGATGGTTGCAAGGTTGCGGTGTGGCGGTTGGTCGAATGTTCGGCTCGGGTCTTGCGTGTCGAGTTCACTTCCGAGTCGTTCGCCGCGTATTGCTTGCCGTCGCGCGCGCCGCTGACGGGGGTGCAACACGGAACGGTCGTGTTCGATCCGTATACCGATTTGGCGGCCGCGCGGGATTTGCTGCCCAAGCACGGTGATCTGTGGGACGCGCTTCGAGACGACTACTGGGCGGCGCTCATGAACTGCAAGGACCTGCCGAATCCATTGGAGGCGTAGGCAGATGTCCGAGAGTTCTCGCGATGAGATCGCTGCGTCGGTGCGCGCGTTGCTGGCTGCTTTTCACGAAGAAACGCATTTCAAGCTCGACCTTGCGCCAGCCGACAGTTTGCCGATCTACGAGCGCGCAGCCGATGGCTGGCTGTGTCGAGTCGGTGAGGACGGCTGGCTCCTGGATGCCGACAAGAGCGACACGATCGGGGACGAGTCGACCAGCGTTCGCAACGCAGAAGCCTGATCGAGCGTTCAACCGTCGTCCGTGCCGCGCCGTGCTGCGTTCGCGATAAACTGGTCTTTTCAACACACGTGACACGGCAGTTGGACACCAGGGAGACCCCAGCCCTGCTCGCTGAACGATGCACGTCAGATCAGACGCTCACAGCTTCCGGTCCTTGATCCAGAACATGCCACGGCCTGATTCCGCAGGCGCGCGCACCTCGCGTGGTTCGATCCGGTCGAGCCGGTATCCGAGTCGGCGGGGTACTGCCGCGCTGCGAATATTGGCTTCGTCACAGTGGATTTCGATATGGCCGATACCAGGTAGGGATGACGCGATTCGCGTCAGTGCGGCGGCGGAGCGCGTGATCACTCCGCGGCCGGTATGCGCGATATGGCACCAGTACCCGATTTCCAGCGTGTGCGGCCCGACGCGGTCGTGGATTCCGATCGCACCGAGTAAGGTCCCCTCGGCGTCGAAGATGCCGTAGTTGCAGCTTCCGTGGGGGCTTGGCCAGCTAGTCGCCATCGTGTCGCCGAAGGCACGATGCTGCTCGAGTGTCATGGGTTCAGCGAGCCAGTCCATCCATGGATGGAGGTGGTCGAAGGAGACGGCGACCGCCTCGAAGCGCAGCATCAGATCCTCGGGCTGCCAACGGCGCAGCAGCAGGTCACCCAGGTCGATCTGCTGAGGCGGCGCAATTCCGGACGCAAGCGCGGCTGGTTGCTCGGTGCCCATCCTGGGATGTTGGCAGCTGATCCGATCTGAGGCAACGCAATAACGGGTTGGTCGGGATTCCCCGGATCGGTAATGCACGCCAGGAGCCTGTTGCGCCGCGACTTACCTGGCGAACCGCAACTCGCCACCTTTCCGCGGAATGGTCAGGCGCCTAGTTCTTCGGCGAGGAACCGACCTGTTTGACGTAGCGGTGAGCAGGAACCGATACGGGCCCATCGGGCCCAGGGGCCTGGTGGCTGAACAGTCCCTCATCGACCCACCCGTTGCGCGTGTAGAAAGCGCGGGCTCGGGTGTTGCCCGGAACTACCGCCAGCCAGGCGCGGGAATGACCGCCAGCACGTATGCGCGCCTCGGCGGCGCCGAGCAAGGAGGCGGCGATTCCGGTTCCGCGGTGGTGGCGGGATAGATAGACCTGGTCGACTTCGTCGTCGAGGGTCATGACGAAACCGGCTACCTGGTCGGCGATGATCGCGACAACGGTGTCGTCGATTCGCTCGGCGGCGCGTACGCCGAACGATTCCTGGGGCCGGACGGCGATGAGTTCGTCGGGGACATTGCCGAGGTGGGCATCGCGCCAGCCTTCGTACCAGATGGCCGCGATGGATTCGGCGTCCTCGGGCCGGGCGAGGCGCAGGTGCGGGGGATCGGTCATCAACGCAATGTAGCCCGGCGAGGGTTGACATGAACCCTGGTTGAGGTTGAAGGCTGGGGGTATGAATCGACCGGCTGAATTCTGGAATGCTGCCTATGACAACGGGTCCGCGCCGTGGGTGATCGGGGAGCCGCAGCCCGCGGTGCTCGAACTGATCGAGCGGGGGTGGATTCGGGGTGCGGTGCTCGATGTTGGGTGTGGTGCCGGTGAGCACACCATTCGGTTGACCGAGCTCGGTTATGACGTGCTCGGACTGGATCTGGCACCGAGTGCGATCGCTTATGCCAGAGAAAATGCACGCGAGCGCGGGGTTGCCGCGCGGTTCGAGGTGGCCGATGCGCTGGATCTCGGGGATGAGCCCCGCTACGACACCATTCTCGACAGTGCGCTCTTCCATGTTTTCGCTCACGACAACGGCGATCCGACCGATTATCTGCGCAGCCTGCACCGGGTCCTGAAGCCCGGCGGGTATCTCCACATCCTCGCGCTCTCCGACGCCGAACCCGGCTTCGGCCCGCGCATCAGCCGCTCCGCGATCACCGACGCGTTCGGTGCGGGCTGGGAGTTGGAGGAACTGGAGGTCGCACGCTATCGGGGACGCGTCAGCGAGGCGGTCGTCGAGGCGGAGGAACTCGGTCTCACGCCGGGCAGCATTGTCGACGAGGCCGCCTGGCTCGCCCGCGTGCGCCATTCCTAGCGCTGTGCAAACACCGACCCTGGTGGACTGTGCATCGGGTCGCGGCACTGCCTGCCGTGATCCGATCGCCAATGGAAAGGGTCATTTGTCATGACATACACCCGTACCGGATTCGTGCGAACAGCTGTTGCGCTCGGCGGTCTGCTGGCGGCGGGGGCGCTACTGGTTCCCGGAACCGCTTCGGCGCAACCGGGCCTCGGCGGCGGACTGATCGAGACGACATGCAGCTTCGCGCAGGTGGATGCGGCCATTCATGCCGAGGCGCCCAAGCTCGCCGAACGCCTGGACAGCCATCCCGATCGCAAGGCGAAGCTGCAGGAATTCCTCGGCCTGCCGGTCGAGCAGCGCAAGCAGCGCGCCCAGCAGTGGCTCGATAACCACCCGAACGCGCGGACCAAGATCGAGGAGAAGCGCAACTCGCCCGAGGGCCAGCAGAAGATCGACAAGCTGCGGCAGATCGCGAACACCTGCCACAACTACTGAGTTGAACGCGGGCGGCGCTATCCGGCGTCGCCCGTTCGGTTCTCGATGGTGACCGTGACAGTGAGTCCGCCTTCGGCCCGCCCGGTCGCCCGGACTTCGCCGCCGTGCGCGTGCGCGACCGATCGCACGATCGACAGCCCCAGCCCCGCGCCCCGGCTGTTCGGTGCATGCGCCGTTTCGGGTTCCCGTTCGCCGGAGGCGAGTCTGCGGAACGGTTCGAAGAGTCCGTCGACTTCGAAGGCAGGCACTACCGGGCCGGTATTCTCCACGACGAGTTGCGCATTGCTGCCTGTGCTAACCGAACTGATTGAAACCCAACCGTTTTCGGCGATGTTATAGCGAATCGCATTGTCCACCAAGTTCTGTGCCAGACGTTCCAGCAGTACCGGATCGCCCGAGACCCGAGCCGACGCTATATCGGTGCGGATCTCGATACCGGCCCGGTCGGCGGCATCGCCCGCGACAGCGACCACCCGACGGACCACCTCGGCCAGATCGACCCGACTGCGCTCGATGAGGCGCTGCTCACTGCTCGCGAGCACCAACAATCCGTCGATGAGTCGCTCGTGCCGGCTATTGACCTCCAAAAGCGTTGCTCCGAGGCGACGCGTCGATTCGGGTGCCTCGGGATCGTCCAGCGCCACCTCGATCAACGTGCGATTGATGGTCAACGGTGTGCGCAGTTCATGTGAGGCATTGGCGACGAAGCGGCGCTGACCGTCGAAGGCGCGATCCAATCGCTCCAGCATGGCGTCGAAAGTGTCTGCGAGATCCTTGATTTCGTCATCGGGTCCGGTCAGCGCGATCCGCTCGTGCAGGCTGCGATCGGCCACCCGTCGCGCGGTCGCGGTTATCTGCTGTAGCGGATGCAGGGCTCGCCCGGCCAGCAGCCAACCCAGTCCGCCCGCGACGATCCCGATCGCACCGAGGGAGACCAGCGACCAAACGAGCATCGCCTCCAAGGTGTCGCGGCGCTCCTTGGCGGCCTGCGCGGTCAGTGCCGCGTACAACTCCTCGGTGACGATCGGCCGGTTCCGCTTGGCCAGGTACTCGCGCACGAGGATCTGGGCACCCATGCCGTGTCGCCGATCCAGCGACCGATCGAGATAGAAATACATCAGCGCAACCAGAATCGCCCCCGCGATGAAGAACGCGCCCGCGTACAGCAGGGTGAGCCGGAGCCGAATGGTGCGGCCCCTCATCGGATGCGATACCCAACGCCCGCCTCGGTCTCGATCACCGGCGGATCGCCCAGCTTCCGCCGCACCATCATGATCGTGTATCGCACCACCCCCGTGAACGGATCGATGTTCTCGTCCCATGCCTTCTCCAATAACTGCTCGGCCGACACCACCCCGCCATCGGCACGCAATAGTTCGTCCAGTACCGCGAACTCCTTGCGCGACAACGAAACCGGCTGCCCGTCGCGGGTGACGGTCAGCCGATGCGGGTCGAGCCGAATCCCGGCCCGCTCCAGCACCAATGGTGTCGCGGGACGCGCGCGCCGCCCCAGCGCCTGAATTCGTGCCACCAATTCGGAGAATGCGAACGGTTTGGTCAGATAGTCGTCGGCACCGAGTCCGAGCCCCGCGACCCGCTCGGCCACCGCGGCGGCAGCCGTCAGCATCAGGATCCTGGCATCGCTGCCCGCCTCGGTGAGCGAGGTGCAGACGGTATCCCCGGATACCTTCGGTAGATCGCGATCCAACACGATCACGTCATAGTCGTTCACCGCGACTCGTTCGAGCGCATCCGCGCCGTCGTGCACCACATCGACCGCCATCGCACGCCGCCGCAGCCCGTGGGCTATCGCATCGGCCAGCAACCGTTCGTCCTCGACCACCAGTACCCGCATTCGACCATCGTGCCTGTTGTCGCTGTTAGGGCGCTGTTAGTGCGACAGAACCCGCGTCGAGTTGGCGATTTCGGCGCATCCGGCGATGCGGAGTGATTCAATCTGCTCGGTGTGCGCTCTGTAGTAGCTGATAGCAGTGAAAGGAGTTCAGATGACAATGTCGGTCGCCGACCGCATATTCTTTCGCGTCAACCGATTCCACAGGGAACGGGTCGCGATCGCATGGGGCGGACGGCATATTCTGCACGGTCGTGAACCGAGGCCGGGTGACGTCGTGCTGACCAGCAACGACTATCTCGCGCTCGCCCACGAGCCGCATATCGTCGGCGCGATGTGCGCGGCATTGCAGTACGCGAGCGGGGGAGCGCCGCCGTCGGGCGTCTTCCTACACGGTTCCGACCATCCGCAGATCGCGCTGGAAAAGACACTTGCCGAACATATGCGGGCGGCGGGCGGAGTTCTGTGTCAGTCGGGCTGGGATGCGAATGCCGGATTGATGCAGTCGATCGCCGATGCGCATACGCCGGTCTATGTCGATCACATTGCGCACATGTCGCTCTGGCATGGCGCGAAAACCGCTGGTGCGCCGGTATATTCGTTCCGACACAATTTTCCGGGCCATCTGCGCGACGAGATCCGCAAAAACGGACCCGGCATCATCGCGGTGGATTCGATCTATGGCACCAACGGGAGCCGCTGTCCGCTCACCCAGATCTGTGATGTCGCCGACGAAACCGGCAGCGTGCTGGTGGTCGATGAATCGCATTCGCTCGGCACCGACGGGCCCTACGGTGCGGGCATGGTGGTCGCGCTCGGCCTCGCCGACCGGGTGCCGTTCCGGATCGCCAGCCTCGCAACGGCTTTCGCGGGCCGTGCGGGATTCGTCGCCGCGAACAATATCGATTTCGTCGACTACTTCAAGATGGAATCCGATCCCGCCGTCTTCTCCGCGACACTGTTGCCGCACGATATCGCCGGTCTGGCCGCGACGCTCGAGGTGATTCGCATCGACGATTGGCGGCGGGTCCGGCTGCGCGAGATATCCGCTGTCGTGCGGCGCGCGCTGTTGGCGTTGGAATTCGATCTGGAGGGTTCGGCCAGCCATATCGTCGCGCTGCAGACCGGTTCGGATGAGCGCACCATCGCGATCCGCGACTTCCTGGAGGCTCGCGGCGTTTTCGGTTCGATCCTGTGCTGGCCCGCCACCGCGCCCGAACACGCGCGCATCCGCTTCTCGCTGCACGCGGGGCTCACCGATATGCAGGTGGAGCGACTGATCCAGGTGTGCGCCGAGGTGCGCAACAACTTCGGCGCGATGGCTCCGGTGCGTCACGAAAGGCCGATGCCCGTACCGCCTGCACCGCAACTCGTGCCGACTCGGTGAGCTATCAGGCGGCCGTCGCACGCGGAAGGATCACCGTGAAGGTCGCGCCGTTGCCCGGCTCGCTGTCCACGCTCACCCGGCCACCGTGCGCCGCCACGAGAGCCTGCACGATCGATAGCCCCAAACCTGTTCCGCCACTGGCCCGGGTGCGCGAGTCGTCGGTGCGATAGAACCGTTCGAAGACTCGGGCGGCGGCATCCGGCGGCAAACCGGGGCCGGTGTCGATGACGTCGATGCGCACATCATCGGCGGATGGGGTGAGCCGCACGGTGATCGCGGCGGTGGCCGGAGTGTGGGCCAGCGCATTGCCGAGCAGATTGGCCAGCACCTGACGCAATCGCGCCTCGTCGCCGGTCACGTCCATGGTGCCGACGCCCGAACGGACCTCCAGGGTGATCGGGCGTTGCGGTTGCTGCCGTGCCGCCATGGCCTGCGCATTGTGCACCCCATCGCCAGCGAGTGTCAGCAGATCGACTTGACTGCGGTCGAGTGGGCGTCTCGCGTCCAAGCGCGCGAGCATGAGCAGGTCCTCGACCAGCAGGCCCATGCGTTCGGCCTCGGCCTCGATGCGGCCGACCACCATGGACGCATCCGTGCTCGCGCCTTGGCGGTAGAGCTCGGCGAAACCGCGAATGGTGGTGAGCGGGGTGCGCAATTCGTGGCTGGCGTCGGCGATGAACTGGCGCATCCGGCGTTCGGAGCGTCGGGCGTCTTCTTCGGAGGCCTCGGTGGCGGCGACGCCGTGCTGAATCTGTGCGAGCATCGCGTTCAATGACCGCGCCAACCGGTCGACCTCGGTATCGACACCACGTACCGGAACGCGCCGGTGTAGGTCGCCGCCCGCGATCGCCGCCGCGGTCTTCTCGACGTTGCGCAGCGGCCGCAGGCTGCGTCGCACGACGAAATATCCGACCACACCCAGCGCGATCAGCGCGGCCGCTCCGGTGCCGAGTTCGAAGTAGATCAATCGCGATACCGTCTCCTGGTTATCGGTGAGCGGCAGCGCGATGGTCGTCGAGCCGTACTGGTTGCTGGTGGTCAGGGCACGCCACCGCACCTCGGAGCCGTCGGTCGAGCCGACGGTCGTGGGGACCGATGCCGATCGCCCATTGGTATCCGGCGTGGTGCCGATGCTGGCGACGGTGACCGAGGTGCCCGGATAGATCTGTCCCTCGGGGCCTTTGTGCAACTCGTAGAAGCGGCGTGGTTGATCGGTGAACAGTCGCGGTGTCGGCGCCTGCGGCAGGTCGGCCGGAACCCATACCGTCGCACCGTCATTCGTGAGGACCTGCTTCATCTCGCGTGGCTGGGCCCACGAGCGTGCGGCATCGTAGAGCTGCTCGTCGGTGCGCGCGGTCAGTGACCGGCTCAAAGCGGAGGTCACCGCGAAACCTGTGGAAACCAGCACCATGGCCGCCAGAAAGACCAGGGCGACAACAAGTCCCACCCGCAGCGGGATGGCCGAGACCCGCCGCGCGAGTGATCGGCGCAGTCTCATATCCGACTCGGCTGCGGTGCGCGCAGCACATAGCCGACGCTGCGCAGGGTGTGGATGAGCTTCGGTTCGGTCGTATCGACCTTGCGCCGAAGATACGACACATACGACTCGACCACCCCCGCATCACCGCCGAAGTCATAGCGCCACACGTGATCCAGGATCTTCGCCTTGCTGAGCACCTTGCCCGAATTCACCATGAAATACCGCAGCAGCGTGAACTCGGTGGGTGACAATGCCACCGGTACACCCGCTTTCCAGACTTCGTGACTGTCTTCGTCGAGTTCGATATCGCCCACCGTGATGCGGGAAGACAGGTCCGCGACGGCATCCCGGCCCGACCGCCGCAGGATCGCACGCAACCGGGCGATCACCTCTTCGAGGCTGAACGGTTTGGTGACGTAATCGTCGGCGCCGAGCGTCAGCCCGGTGAGTTTGTCGTCGACATCGTCGCGAGCGGACAGGAACAGCACCGGCGCATCGACCCCGTCCGCGCGCAGCCGCCGCAACAGCCCGAAACCGTCCATGCCCGGCATCATCACGTCCACGATCAGCGCGTCCGGCCGGAACCGGCGTGCCTTGTCGAGCCCGTCCGTCCCGCTGATCGCGGTGACCACCTCGAACCCCTGGAATCGCAGACTGACCGCAAGGAGCTCGACAATCATCGGCTCATCGTCGACGACGAGAATGCGTGCCTCCGGCTCTGCTCTGCTCATTCCACAAGCGTGACGGGCCGAGCAAGGCCGCAGCTCGAGACAAGCTGGGTGTTGGCTGTGAGCGTGGCGCAGCTGGGCCTACTGTTCCGCTCATATCTCTGTTTGCTAAACTATGAAATCAATGTATTGCTGTCGATACTCGCATCGGACCGGAGGATGGTTCACCAAGTGCCGGGATTGAGCAGGCCGCTCTATCAGATGAAGGCCGACTTCTTCAAAACACTCGGACATCCAGTGCGGATCCGGGTGTTGGAGTTGCTCAGTGAGCGCGAGCATGCGGTGTCGGAGATGCTGCCCGAGGTCGGGGTCGAGGCGGCGAACCTGTCGCAGCAGTTGTCCGTCCTACGCCGCGCCGGGTTGGTGACGGCGCGGCGTGAGGGCCTTTCCGTGACGTACGCGCTGACATCGCCGCGGGTCAAAGAACTGCTGGTCGCGGCTCGTGCCATTCTGACCGGGGTGGTCGCCGGTCAGGCCGAATTACTGGAGAACCCGACTGAGAGCGCGCCGACCGGCGTACACACCTGATCCGAAGTCAGCGCGAACTCGATGGCTAACCCGTGACCGCTGATTGCATATTTTCTAAACTAGATACCTAGATAGTTTCTGAGGAGAGTCACGTGACCGATCGCTCCGCGTCCACCACCCTGGCCCCGCAGGCCCCGACTCGGCATCCGGGCATCATCGCCTGGGTGCAGGAGATCGCCGAGCTGACCGCGCCGGATCGCATCATGTGGTGCGACGGTTCGCGGCAGGAATGGGACCGCCTGACCGCGGAGCTGGTCGACAAGGGCACCTTCGTGCGCCTCGATCGCAAGCCGAATTCGTTCTGGTGCGCGTCGGATCCCGAGGACGTCGCGCGGGTGGAAGACCGCACCTTCATCTGCTCGCAGGAGCAGTCGGATGCGGGCCCGACGAACAATTGGGTGGACCCTGTCGACATGCGCACGGTGATGACCGAACACTACCGCGGCGCGATGTCCGGCCGGACCATGTATGTAATCGCCTACTGCATGGGTCCTTTGGCTGCGGAGGAACCGAAATACGGTGTGCAGATCACGGATTCGGCGTATGTCGCGGCCTCGATGCAGATCATGACCCGCTCCGGCGAGCCGGTGTGGAAATCCCTCTCCGAAGACGCCGAATTCGTCAGATGCCTGCACTCCGTCGGTGCACCGCTGACGCCGGGCCAGCCGGATGTGCCATGGCCGTGCGATAAGACGAAGTACATTGCGCACTTCCCGGAATCGCGCACCGTCTGGAGCTACGGCTCGGGCTACGGCGGCAATGCGCTGCTGGGCAAGAAGTGCTTCGCGCTGCGGATCGCCTCGGTGCTCGGTCGCGATGAGGGGTGGCTCGCTGAGCATATGCTGATCCTGAAACTCACCTCGCCACAAGACAAGACGCACTACATCGCGGCAGCGTTCCCGTCCTCGTGCGGTAAGACCAATCTCGCGATGCTCGAACCGGCGCTGCCCGGCTGGAAGGCCGAAACCGTCGGCGACGATATCGCCTGGATGCGGTTCGGTGCGGACGGTCGCCTGTACGCGGTGAACCCGGAGGCCGGATTCTTCGGCGTCGCACCGGGAACCGGTGTCAAGACCAACCCCAATGCGATCGCCACCATCGATGGTGGCAACTCGATCTTCACCAATACCGCGCTGACCGACGACCGTGACGTGTGGTGGGAGGGCGCGACCGACCAGCCGCCCGCGCACCTCACCGACTGGCGTGGCAAGAGCTGGACACCCGAGTCGGGTACCCCTGCGGCACATCCGAATTCGCGTTATTGCACCCCGATCGAGCAGTGTCCGTCGGTGGCCCCGGAGTGGAACGACCCTATGGGCGTGCCGATTTCGGCGATCTTCTTCGGCGGGCGCCGCGCCAACACGGTGCCGCTGATCGCCGAATCCTTCGACTGGGCCCACGGTGTATTCGTCGCGTCGACGTTGTCGTCGGAGACCACCGCGGCGGCGACGGGCAAGGTCGGTGTGGTCCGACGTGATCCGATGGCGATGCTGCCGTTCCTCGGCTACCACGTCGGGGACTATTTCGCGCACTGGCTGGCGCTCGGCGCTGGCGCGGATGCCACGAAACTGCCGAAGATCTTCCAGGTCAACTGGTTCCGGCGAACCGCCGACGGCAAATTCCTGTGGCCGGGATTCGGTGATAACGCACGGGTGTTGAAGTGGGCGCTGGAACGCATCGAAGGTAGCATCGAGGCGCAATGGACTCCGATCGGTCATGTGCCGACCGCCGACTCGCTCGACCTCACCGGCCTCGACGAGGACTACCGGGGGCTGATCGGTTCGGCGTTGGCGGTCGATACCGAGGAATGGGTGGCCGAGACACGGTTGATCGATGAGTGGTACGCCACCATCGGAGGCAACCGCCTTCCCGAGGTATTACGCGAGCAACTGGCCGCGCTGAAGCTACGCCTACTCGGCAACCGCTGACCGTGCGGGCGCTGCTGCCGACCTGGTCGGAATGGCGACCCGCGTTCCGCGCGCCCGGCGCGGACCTGTTGGCGGGGTTGATCGTGGCGTTGGTGGCTTTGCCGCTGGCACTGGGCTTCGGCATCAGCTCCGGGCTCGGTGCGGCGGCCGGTCTGGCCACGGCCATCGTCGCCGGCGCACTGGCCGCGGTATTCGGCGGTTCGCGCTTCCAAGTGTCGGGACCGACCGGCGCGATGACCGTCGTGCTGGTTCCGATCGTGCATCAGCACGGGGCGAGCGGGGTACTGACCGTGGGGCTGATGGCGGGCCTCGTCCTGGTTGTGCTCGCAGTGGCCGGTGTGGGACGCGCGGTCCGGTATATGCCTGCTCCCGTGCTCGAGGGGTTCACGGCGGGTATCGCGGTTGTTATTGCCCTGCAACAGTTTCCGGCTGCCCTGAGGATTACGCACGCCGAGGGCGACAAGGTGTGGCAGTCGGCCCTCGACGCGGTCTGTCGTTTCATCGAGGACCCGAGTGTGGTGACCCCGGTGACCGCGCTGGTGGTGGCCGCGGTCGTGCTGACCGGCGGTCGCTATCTGCCGAAACTGCCGTTCGCGCTGGTCGCGGTGGCCGCGGCCACCGTGACTGCCGAGCTGTTCGATTTGGATCTCGCGCGGATCGGGACCATTCCGCCCGGATTGCCCGCGCCGTCGGTCGGATTCGTGCACTTCGATCAGCTCGGGTCGTTGCTCGCGCCCGCGTTGGCGGTGGCCGCGCTGGCCGCACTGGAGTCGCTGTTGTCGGCGACTGCGGCCGACTCCATGTGCGTCGGTACCAGGCACAACCCGGATCGCGAACTGTTCGGGCAGGGTCTGGCGAATATCGCGGCGCCACTGTTCGGTGGTGTGCCCGCGACCGGTGCCATTGCCCGCACCGCCGTTAATGTCCGCTCTGGCGGCCGTACTCGGCTGGCCGCGCTGACGCACGCGGCATTGCTCGCCGCGATCATCTACCTTGCCGCGCCACTGGTCGCCGATATCCCGCTGGCCGCGCTTGCCGGTGTGCTGCTGGCGACCACGGTGCGGATGGTGGAGACGGCCTCGCTGCTGGCGATAGCCCGTGCGTCGCGCGGTGACGCGATCATCATGGCGCTCACCTTCGGGGTCACTGTGGCACTCGACCTGGTCACGGCCGTCGCGGTTGGTGTCGCGTTCGCGATCGTGCTCGCCTTGCGTTCGGTTGCGCGCGAGGCGCGGCTCGAGCAGGTGCCGCTCGATGAAAACGACTACTTCGCCGAGGAACACGAGTTGCTGCGCGAGCACATTGTCGCCTATCGCATCGACGGTCCGCTGTTCTTCGCGGCCGCGCATCGCTTTTTGTTGGAGCTGGCCGAGGTCGCCGATGTCAAGGTGGTGATCCTGCGCATGTCGAAGGTGACGGCGCTGGATACGACGGGTGCGTTGGTGCTCAAAGACGCCATCGCCAAACTCGAGCACCGCCATATCAAGGTGCTGCTTTCCGGCCTGCGTGCCGACCACCGGCGGCGACTGACCGCCATCGGTGCGCTCCCTGCCGATAGCGAGCACAGCCTCTTCGCCAACACTCGCGAGGCGATTGATCATGCCCGCCGCTACATGCCGGTTGCCAAAGACTTCAGTGCCGGGCAGTCTGGGGCGAATACCCGCACCCACAGGTGATTACGGGGCAGCGCGGTCCTCGGCAATGTTCGGATGGAAAATGCGTTCGGCCGCGTTGCGCAGGGTGGTGCTGCTGTCCGGATCCTCGACATGCAGCGCGAAGACCAACTCGCCGGTATTCGCGAGCAGCCAGCCCTGCCCGCCAGCGGTGGTGACATATCCGCCGCCGCCGATCAGGGCGCGGAGCTGGTCGACCACCGCGGCGGGCAGCGGGCTCGACTCGGCGGAAGTTGCGGGGCGGCCGATTTCGATCATGGGTGGGGTGATGTGTCCATTGGCGATGGCGGCGGTGAAGATCGCCATACCGTAGGGGCTGGCCTGGATCTCGCTCGCCCGGCCGCCGCGTCGGACCTCTTCGGTGCCCGGAGTCGGGATTCGCGAACTCACCTTGTCCAGACCCGTCAGCTCGAAGTCGACGCCGAGTCCGAGCATGCGGGCGGCCTGGCCGATCTCGTCGAGGGATACGTTCTGTGGCGGTTTGTGCGCGATGGTGGCCGCGGCCGTACGCAGTAGTTCAGTCGTGCCGCCGATCGGGGCGAGCCCGGCGAAGGCCACCGGTTCGTTCGTGCTGGCCGCATTGTTCTCGGCCGCGGCGACAATGGCTCCGGTCGCGGGGCGGATCGCGACGACGGCCGCCGGATTCCCCAGATAATTGACCGCATCCTGGGCGGCGCGTTGCCAGTACGGATCCAGGGTGGCGGGCACATCCGGCGCCGGTGTGCCCTGCTGTCCCGCGATATTGGCGACCGGAAGTCCGTCGGGGCCGGATAGCTGAACCGCCCAGCCCGCAGTTCTGTCCCGATTCTGCTGCCACACCGTGCGCAGCGCGTCGAGCATGGGGGATTGGATGCGGCGGTCGGCGGAGATCAGCCGTGGCTGCGGCTGCACCACCACCCCGGGAATCGGCGTGATGTCCGGTTCGAGAACCGCGAAGTCGTCCTGCCGCAGATTCACAGCGACGACCGGTTGACCTTTGGCAGCGGCGAGTTGCGCGCGCAAGGACTCTCCGGTGATAAGCGGGGCGACCGGTGCGATGGCCTTCGCCAGCGCGTCGGTGGTGGCGATCAGATCGGTGATGCGCGCGGGATCGAGCCGGACCACAGCGATGATCTGCTCGCTCATCAACGTTTGTCCGAGACTGTCCTTCACCACGGGCGGCGGCGTTGGGTAGGCCTTTACCAGGTGGACCTTGCGGGTGTTGTCCAGTTGCGGCATAGCGATCGTGGGTTCCCAGGAGATGCGCCAGCCGGTCGCCAACTTTCGTACCGTGCCCTGCGCGTCATATGTCCAGCTTCGATCGGGTCCGAATGTCCACGCGCCCTGCAGGGCGAAGATGCCCTCCCCGGTATCCAATGCGATGAATTGCGACAGACGGAAGTCCGGAGCACCGGGGCCGAGCCCTTCGAATATCTGTCGCAGCGATGCGGCGGCATTGACTGGTTGGGAGGTCAATTTCGCGGCGTTATCCGCATCCCGCTTGTTCAGCAGCGCGGTGAACTCTTCGACCGCGACCCTCGCGTCATCGGGATACTCCTCGAACGAACAGGCACAGCCGCTCAGTGCCACTGCGAGAATCAGTGCGCCGAGTGCGGCCGACCAACGTGCGCGACTCATGTGCGGCCCGACGCCATGACCCGGGGAAATGCTCATCGGGATCCTCGATTCTCGAGTTCAACCGCGATTGATGGTCGTCAGCATCCGCAGGCGCAGCGCAATGGACTTCGAGGCTAGCCCGCGCATTCGGCAGTCATCCATTCGATAAATCGGATAGCCGCCGAATTGCGATGGACTCGAGATGTGGCCTTATGTTGGCTCCCCGCAACAAAGTTCGAGCCGACCGGGGGACCTCGGCCGATGGTCGAGGTCCCCGTCCGATCACGCCTGCGGCGGTGGGCTGAAGACGCCGAAGTCGTTTCCGGAGGTGTCGCGGATGTGCGCGAAGACGAGACCGTCCTTGCCGGTGACCGGTGGGACCGACACCTTTCCGCCCAGCTTTTCGGCGGCTGTGACCGTGGCCGCCACATCCTGTACGAGTACGAAGAAGGTCGCGTGATTGGCCGAGGCGTCGGGGGTGTGCGAGATCCCGCCGCTGGGTGCCTCGCTCGCGGGGTAGCTGACCAAGTCGTAGCCGTCGGCATTCGGGTCCGCGGCGAAGCTCCAGCCGAACAGTTCGCCGTAGAACTTCTCGACCTCTTGCGGTTTATCGCTGCCGACCTGGAACCAGGCCACCGTATTGAAAGGGGGAGTGCTCACCGTGTCTTCTCCTCGCGATCGGGTATCTGTGCCTTGCCCGATCACGATCACCTGGCGCGGCGACAACCCCCTGTCGGTGTTTACCGCTGATTTCGTATCACAGCGCGACGGTGCGCAGTTCGAGGTCTTTCGGTATATCGGTTGGGGTGAGCGGGCGCGGCGACATCGGTGTATCGGTTATGGTCACCGCGCGGATGCGATCCAGCCGGAAGCACCGCGACTCCGCACGCAACCGGCACCACGCGATGAGATACCAGCCGTGCGATCCATTGAGGAATGCCGTCGGCTCGACCTCCCGCTCGCTGACCGCGCCGAAGCGGTCCGAATAGCTGATGCGCAGCACCCGTCCCGTCTCGATCGACTGGCCGATGACCGACGGAATCGCTGGGACGGGTTGCGCATCAACCGGGTCCAGTAGTCGAACGCGCGCCGCGAGGTCGCGGGCGGCGGCCGCATTGCGCTCCGACATCACTCCCAGAATCTTGCGCAATGCGCTGCGCCCGGCTTGATCGAAGGGTGTCGCCTCGCGGCGTGCCAAGGCCACGGCGAGTGCGACCGCCTCGGCCGCCGTGAAGTTGAGCGGCGGCAGCGACATGCTCTTCTCCAACGCGTACCCACCGCGCCTGCCGACATCCGCGTAGATCGGAATGCTCGCCTGCTGTAATGCCGCGATATCGCGTTCGATCGTCCGAACGCTCACTTCATAACGCTGCGCCAACTCTCGCGCGGTCCGCATCCGCGGCGCCACCGCGCGCAACTCCTCGACGATCGCATACAGCCGATCCGTACGGTTCACGCCGCCACGCTAGCGTCGACCACCGACAGCCACCGCGAACCGAATTGCCCTGGCGGAATTCGGGTATCGGCTGAGGGTGTCGCATAGCCAGTGAACGCCTCGCACGGTGGCCTGTGCGCGGGGGATCACTGGGTATGCGACCGCTCGTGTCAGCGGCCGGGGGAGACCAGCCTCGGTTCGTGTAGGTCGAAGTATTCGACTTCGCCCATGAGTTGGCTTTCCTCCTCGAACAGGGCGCGTAGATCGTCTGGAATCTCCAGCTTTTCGTGGGCGCGGGCCTCGGCTTCGGAGGTGAAGTAGACGGCCTCGACGTAACCGTCGCTGCCATATGTCGCCAAGGTGCCGCCGAGAATTTCGGGGCGCAGTTCGTGGATGCGCTCGGTGCCTTCGGCGAGCAGTTCGCGCATGCGCCGTGGATTGCGGGTGTGGCCCTCCATGACCTGGACGAACCCGGCCTGATCCGAGCCACCGCCCAGCCACTGTGTCACCTCGGGGCAATCCATGAACTGCACCGGTCCGTCGAAGCACTGCTCGGTCTCGGCCCACCACTTGCCCTGCTCCGGACGCTGGTTGTTGCGCCGCGCCGCTTCTTCGGATTCGAACCTCGCCAATGCGATGAACGTCCCGTCATTGCACAACCCGCTCGTCGTCCCGAGATAGCCGACGGCTCCCGGCTGCAAATCCTCGATCCACCGATCCATACACCGACGCAGCCGATCGGCGTCGGCAACCTTTCCTTGAATAACTTGGATGAACATCGAGTCCTCCTAGTGCGGAGGGGATCACTCCGCTCTATAGCGAGGCTGACGCGTCGTGGTCCACCGAGGATGCTCGGACCGCTCGGCCCGCGAACGCGGCCACCGCACAGCTAATGGTTCGCCGTGGTGCAGCCATACGCAAGACCGGTGCGAATCAGCGTGCTCGGGCGCAGTTGGTCAGGAAGGTTTCGACCAACTGATTGACGACCTCCGGGATCTCGGCGGCGGCAAGGTGCGCGGCATCCTCGATAACCGCCAGCTCCGCGCCGGGAATCGACCGAGCCATGGTTTCGAGTTCGGGCACCGGAAAGGTGCGATCTTCGCGGCCGCCGACGACCAGCGTGCGGCAGGTGATCGCGGCGAAGCGGTCGCGTTGATCCGGTCGCTCGATCACTACGGATCGGACGGCGTGCGCAACCGATTTCGGGTCATTGCGGCGGGCGGTTTCCAGGACCCGGCGCACGACATCGGGACGCGTGGCTTCGGTGGTCGGTCCAAGGAAGGCGCGCACTACCGAACGGGTGATCGGCGGGCGGATGCCACGCAGGATTCGGATGAGGACCAGCAGCGCCGCGTACTGCAGTCGCTGGCCGGTCGGGGCCGGTGAGGCCGTGCCGTTCATCAAGATGGCGGATCGGACGCGGTCGGGAAATTCGGCGGCGAAGGTGCCGCCGATCATCGCGCCCCAGGAGTTTCCGATGAAGTGTGTCCGTGGCAGTTCGAGGTGGTCGAGGATGTCGACCACACAGCCCGCGCAGTCGTCGAAGGTGAAGCCGCGGGTGAGTGGAGTGGATTTTCCGTGGCCGGGTGGGTCCACCGCAATGGTCTGGTAGTTCTCGGCGAAGTGGGCGACCTGAGCGTCCCAGAGAGCGGCGTCCATCAGCAGGCTCGGCCACATCATGAGCGGATCGCCGTGCCCGGTTGTGACGACGTGCAGGGTGCCGAGCCGAGTCGGGATGTATAGATCAGTGCTGTCCATGGGTTCCTTCAGCGGAGGGCGAGGGCGAGAAAGAAGTCGACGCGGTCTTCGAGGCGGGACAGATCGCGGCCCGTGAGTTCTTCGATGCGTTGGATACGGTAGCGCAAGGTATTCACGTGAACATGAAGTAGCTCAGCGCATTTGGTCCACGAGCCGGAGACCTGGAGGAAGGTTTCCAAGGTGTGCACGAGATCGGCGCGGTTTTCCTGGTCGTAGCTGCTCAACGGGTCGAGCAGGCGCAGGCGGAACATACGCCGGACTTCGTCGGGAACGCTGGCCAGCAGGAGCATATGGGTGGCCAGTTCGTCGTGGCCGACGACGCTGGTGGGGGCGGGGCGGTCGGCGGCCAGGCGGCGGGCGTAGCGGGCTTCTTCGACAGCACCGCGCAGGCCTTCGCCGTCGACGATGCCGCTGACCCCGATCGATAGGTGAGCGCCGTGTAGTCCGGGCTCCAAAGCGGTTACCGCGCGGTGGATTTCGCTGATTGCCGTGCCGTCCGCGGGAATCAGAGCGATGGCTTCGCCATCAACTACACCTGCGGCAGGCCTTTTGCCGTAGAGGATTTCGCGCAGTAGAACGCGTAATTCCCCGGGGCGCAAGGCATCTGCGCCAGCTGCGACCGCGATATAGGTTTCCGCCGGACCGAGACCGGTCAGTTCCAGGCGGGAAATGATCTCGGCGGGTTTGGCATCGGAGACGATCAGTTCGATGAGTTCTTGGGCGAGCCGGCCCTCGGCGCTCTGGCGATCGTCGAGTCGGGCGCGCTCGAGCGACACCACGGCGGCGAGTTCGCCGGTCAGGGCGCGACGTTCCTCCGGCCAGTCCTTGAAGTCGCCTTCGAAGACCAGCAACCAGTCGGCGGCGCGGGAGGTGCTGTGCTCGTCGACGGCGAACAGCGAGTAGCGCGCCTTGTTCTGGACCAGCACGTGGGGGAGGCGGCGGGCATTCAGGAAGGCGGCCGTGACCTCGACCGGCGGGGGTGCGGCGGGTCCGGCCACCACTCGTCCGGTGGACGCGACGACCCAGCAGCGCATGCCGAGATCGCGTTCGATCAGCTCCAGCACCGAGCCAAGTCCGGTACCCGAGACGAGCTGGCGGTGGCGGTCGAGGATGGCGGTCAGATCGGCGGCGCGTCCGGTGGACAGATTGCGGGTCAATGTCTCGGTGACCTGGGCGAATGCGATGTCCTCCCGGACACGGAACAGCGGTATCCGATGCCGCTGACAGGCCTCGACGACATCGGGCGGCGCGCCACCGTAACGGGCGTCGCCGGCGGCGAGTCCGGCGACGCCGGCCTGGGCCAGCGCCCGCACGAAGGTTTCGCTGTCCGCTGGGGCAAGCCGCCACTGCAGCCCGGTCAGTACCAGTTCGCCGCCGGAGAGGTAACGACTCGGATCGAGCATGTCGGTGGTCACTACCCAGCGCACGAAGCGGTCGAGCTCTTCTTCGCCGGTGACGAGCTCGAGACCGAGATCCATGGTCAGAAGTGATCTAAGTCGCACAGTTGCCGAGGCTAACAGCCCAGCTCGTGCCCACCCGGCGACGCTTTGGATATTCACACAAACGAGCCCGTGTGAACTGTCCCACACTTCGGATTTCTGGTTCCTAGCAGCGCGGATGTGCGGCGGGTGTACTTACTCCCAGCACATAACAAGCTCGATGGGAGATCGGATGTCCGGTGAGATCGGATGGCTCAACTCGCTGCCTCCGGACCAGGCCGAGGCGGAACTGCTGACCTGCTGCGCCTCACACGTCTGGGCACGGAAGGTGGCGGCGCACCGGCCCTATGTGGACAGCACGAGCCTGATGGCCGCCGCGGTCGCCGGGGTAGGTGAGCTGAGTTGGCCCGATATCGAGGAGGCGCTTTCCACGCATCCACGCATCGGCGACCGGGCGAAGGCGGGCACACACGAGCGCGAGGCGAAATGGTCCGCCGGTGAGCAGTCCGGCACGGCGAGCGCCGACCAGCAGACACTCGATGACATCGCCGCCGGCAACCTGGCCTATGAGCAGCGGTTCGGACACGTCTTCCTGATCCGCGCCGCAGGCCGCTGCGCCGAGCAGATCCGCGCCGAACTGCGCAGGCGCTTGGCGAATACCGCCGAAGGTGAACGCATCACGACCCAACGCGAACTCGCCGATATCACCCGGCTGCGACTCCGAAAGCTGTTGGAGGACAGGTGAGTCTGTCCACCCATGTGCTGGATGCGGCGAGCGGTCGTCCGGCGGCGGGGCTGCCGGTGCGGCTCGAGAAGGCGGACGGCACCGTGCTCGCCGAGCGCCGCACCGACGACGACGGGCGCATCAAGGATTTGCCCGCACCCGAATTCGGTATCCACCGTTTGATTTTCGAAACCGGTGACCTCAGTCCGTTCTACCCGACGGTGACCATCGACTTCCGCGTCACCGACCCAGCCGAGCACTACCACGTGCCACTGCTGCTCAGTCCCTATTCCTACTCGACCTACCGAGGTAGCTGAACCATGTCGATCAAGCTCGGGCCGAATAGATACGGCAAAGCGGAAAACCGGGTCGTCCGGGTGCGGAAAACCGGTGGTGTCCACGAGATCCGGGATCTGAACGTCGGTGTGGCGTTATCCGGTGATATGGACGAGGTCCACCTGACCGGTGACAACGCGACGGTCCTGCCGACCGACACCCAGAAAAACACGGTATTCGCCTTCGCCAAGGAATACGGCATCACCTCGCCGGAAGCGTTCGGTCTTTTGCTGGCACGGCATTTCGTAGATTCCCAGCCGCCCATCCACCACGCGCGCGTCTCCCTACAGGAGTACGCCTGGGAGCGCATCGTGGTCGGACCCGGCGACAAGCAGTATTCGTTCGTACGCTCCGGCCAGGAGACGCGCACCTCGCGGGTGCATTACGACGGCGAAAATGCCTGGGTGGTTTCGGGTTTGACGGGTCTGGTGGTACTCAACTCCACCGGTTCGGAATTCCACGGCTACATCAAGGACAAGTACACGACGCTGCAGGAGGCCTACGACCGCGTACTGGCCACCGAGGTCAATGCGCAGTGGCGTTTCGCGACTGAGCCCGGAGACTGGGACAAGGCCTATCGCGAGGTTCGCGGTGCGCTGCTCGAGGCATTCGCCGACACCTACAGCTACTCGCTGCAGCAGACGCTCTATGCCATGGGCGACCGTGTGATCAGCGCGGTCCCGGAGGTCTGCGAGGTCCGGCTGTCGCTGCCCAATAGGCACCACTTCGTCGTGGATCTGTCCGGATTCGGACTGGAGAACGACAACGAGGTGTTCTTCGCCGCCGACCGCCCCTACGGCCTGATCGAGGGCACTGTACTCACCGAGGACGCTCCCGCGCCCGGACCGGCTTGGGAGTGACGATGGATTTCCTACAACCCGATACCTGGGCCGAGGCGCTGGAGCTGAAGGCTGCCAATCCGGAGGCCGAACCCATCCAGGGCGGCACCGATGTCATGGTCGAGATGAACTTCGACCACGGCCGGCCCGCGGCACTGCTCGATCTCAACCGCTGTCGCGATCTGTTCGATTACTCGACCGAGCCCGACGGCTGGATCCGAATCGGCGCGGGTGTCCCGTATGTGCGCATCATCAACCGGCTCAACCAGCAGCTGCCCGGCCTGGCGCAGGCCTCGCGCACGGTCGGTTCGCCGCAGATCCGCAATCGCGGCACCGTCGGCGGCAATCTCGGCGGTGCCTCCCCTGCCGGTGACGCCCACCCCGCACTGCTGGCGGGCAATGCGGTGATCGAGGTGGAGTCGACCGCGCGCGGCACTCGCCTGATCCCGATCGATGACTTCTACGTGTGGGTGAAGCAGAACGCCCTGGAGCCCGACGAGCTGATCCGCGCCATCCGGATCGCGCCCGCGACCGGGCCCCAGTACTTTTCCAAGGTCGGCACGCGCAATGCCATGGTCATCGCGGTCTGCGCATTCTCGATCGCATTGCACCCCGATACCCGCACGGTCGGAACCGGCATCGGATCCGCCGGACCGACGCCGCTGCGCGCGACACCGGCCGAGCAGCTCCTCGCCGATGCGCTGGACTGGGATGACCCGGCCTTGTTGCCATTCGAGCTCGTCCGGGAATTCGGTGAGCTGGTCTCGGCCGCCGCCAAGCCGATTGATGACGTTCGAGGCACCGCGGAATACCGCAAACACGCTCTGACGGTGCTGGCCCGCCGCACCCTGTCCTGGGCGTGGACGGACTACCTAGCAGAAAGAAGGAGGGCAGCCTGATGCGTGTGACCTTCGACGTGAACGGCTCGCAAGAGACCGTCGATGATGTGTGGGAAGGCGAGAGCCTCCTATATATGCTGCGCGAGCGCATGGGCCTGCCCGGCTCCAAGAACGCCTGTGAGCAAGGTGAATGTGGTTCGTGCACAGTCTATTTGGACGGCACTCCGGTGTGTTCCTGCCTGGTTGCCGCAGGCCAGGTGCAGGATCGCTCGGTGCGCACCGTCGAGGGCCTGGCCAACGGCGCGAGACTGGATCCGATGCAGGAGGCTTTCGTCGAGGCCGGTGCGGTTCAATGCGGTTTCTGCACACCGGGTCTCATCGTGCAGGCGCACGATCTCATAGAACGCAATCCCGATCCCTCCGATGTGGAGATCCGCGAGGCGCTCGCCGGAAATCTCTGCCGCTGCACGGGATACGAGAAGATCCTCGACGCGGTGCGCCTGGCCGCGGCACGTAAGGCGGGCCAATGAGTACAGCATCGTGTAGCGATTCCGTGCGGGGTGGCGGTCGGCAGACTGTCATCGAGAACGCCTATATCGCGCCGGTCGTCGGTGTCGAGATCGCGTCCGGATACGTAGTCATCTCCGATGGCCGCATCGAAGCCCTCGGCGCGGGACCGGCACCGATCGTCCCGGGTGCCGAAAAGATCGACGGTACAGGCTGTTTGGTGACACCGGGCCTGGTCAACACCCACCACCATCTCTACCAGTGGGCGAGCCAGGGCCTGTTCCAGGATTCAACGCTGTTCGAATGGCTGACCGGTCTCTATCGCACCTGGGCGCGCATGGACGCCGACGTCGTCTACGGCGCCGCCGCCGCCGGGCTGGGTTGGCTGGCACTGACCGGCTGCACCACCAGCAGCGACCACCACTACATCTTCCCGAAGGGGCGCGGCGATCTCTTCGAGGCCGAGGTACGCGCGGCGAGTGAGATCGGCCTGCGCTTCCACCCGTGCCGCGGTTCCATGGACCGCGGGCAGAAGGACGGTGGTCTGCCGCCGGACGAGGTGGTCGAGAGCCGCGACGAAATCCTATCGCACACTGCGGAAGTCATCGATAAGTACCACGATCCGTCGTTCGACTCGATGCTGCGGGTCGCCGTCGCACCGTGCTCGCCGTTCTCGGTGAGCGAGGGTCTGATGATCGATTCCGCGACGCTGGCGCGCGCCAAAGGTGTTCGGCTGCATACCCATCTCGCCGAAACGCTCGACGAGGAAGAGCACTGCATCGAACAGATGGGCTGCACGCCGGTCGAATACATGGAAAAGCTGGGCTGGCTCGGCGAGGACGTCTGGTTCGCGCACGCGGTGCACCTGCACGACGCCGATATCCGGCGTTTCGCCGAAACCGGTAGCGGCTCGGCACATTGTCCCAGCTCCAACGCCCGACTCGGTGCGGGTATCGCCCGCGTCAGCGATCTGGTGGCCGCCGGTGCGCCGGTCGGTCTCGGCGTCGACGGCGCGGCGTCGAGTGAGCTGACCTCCATGGCGGGCGAAATGCGTCAGGCCATGCTGTTCCAGCGCGCGGTCAACGGCCCGACCGCTTTCACCGCGCGCCAGGCGCTCGAGATCGGCACCTTGGGCGGCGCCCGTAATCTCGGCCGCCACAACGAGATCGGGAGTATCGAACCCGGCAAGCTCGCCGACCTCGCCATCTGGCGGGTCGACGGTTTCCGCTCGGCGATCGAGGATCCGGTCTGCTCCTTGGTTTTCGGACCGACACCGCCACTGGCCCGGCTGCTCGTCGGCGGGCGCACCGTCGTGCAGAACGACGAATTGCGCACCGTCGCACAGGATGTCGTCGGCGGGGCCGGTGTCGCGGCCCGGCAACGGCTAATGCGACAGGAGGCATGATGACTGTCCCACGGATCACTCGCTTTCCGAAAGAGGTTGCCGCACCCGGTAAGGGCGGCATCGGCGAGAGCCCGCTGCGCCCCGATGGCACACTGAAGGTCAAAGGCGAGTTCGCTTATGCCTCCGATCTCTGGATGGACGGCATGCTCTGGGGTGCGACGCTGCGCAGCCCGCATCCGCGCGCGATCATCCGCAGTATCAATATCGCGCCAGCACTGGTCATGACCGGTGTGCACGCCGTACTCACCCATGAGGATGTGCCCGGCCGCAAGATGTACGGCCTCGACCACACCTGGGACCAGCCGGTCCTGGCCATCGGCGAGGTGCGCCACCACGGTGAGCCCATCGCCCTGGTCGCCGCCGACCATCCCGAGATCGCTCGGCGCGCCCTCGACGCCATCGAAATCGATTGGGAGGTACTGGAACCCATTACCGACCCGATGGCGGTGCTCTCGGCCCCGAAGCGGCTCGCGGTGCAGGAGCGCGGCGGTATCGCCCGGCATCAGCCGGTGCGAGTCGGCGATATCACCGTGGGCCGTGCGCTGGCCGCCGTGGTGGTCACCGAGGAATACGAGGTCGGCATTCAGGACCAGGCATTCCTCGGCCCCGAATCCGGCCTGGTGATTCCGGCCGAGGACGGCGGGCTCGACTACTATGTAGCCACCCAGTGGATGCACAACGACCTGTCCCAGATCGGGCCGTGTCTCGGCCTGGCCGAGGATCAGATCCGCATGACCATGGCCGGTGTTGGCGGTGCCTTCGGTGGCCGCGAGGACTTGTCCATGCAGATCCACGCGGGCATGCTGGCCATGCGCACCGGCAAGCCCATCAAAATGATGTACAACCGCGAGGAGTCGTTCTTCGGGCACGTGCACCGGCACCCGGCGAAGATGCTCTACGAATACGGTGCCAATGATGCCGGAAAGCTCACCTACGCAAAGGTTCTCATCGTCCTCGACGGTGGCGCATACACCTCGGCGACGCTGAATGTCACCGGTAACGCGTCCTCGCTCGCGGTGGGGCCGTACGAGATTCCGCACATCGAGATCGACGCCTACGGCGTCTACACCAATAACCCGCCGTGCGGTGCGATGCGCGGATTCGGCGCGGTGCAGGCCTGTTTCGCACACGAGTCGATGATGGACAAGGTCGCCGAGGCGCTGGATCTCGATCCGGTGCACGTGCGCCAGATCAATGCGGTGTCGCAGGGTTCGAAGCTGGCGACCGGTCAGGTGCTGCACGCGCCGACGCCGATGGCCGAAATGCTCGGGCAGCTGCGGGACATGCCGATGCCCCCCGAGCTGGACGCCTCGGATATCCGGAACCTGCCCGGCGGCGCATCGCAGACGACGCACGGCGAAGGTGTGGTGCGTGGTGTCGGTTACGGCGTCGGCATCAAGAACATCTGCTTCTCCGAGGCCTTCGACGACTACTCGACGGCTCGGGTGCGGCTGGAAGTCATTGCCGGAGAACCGGTTGCGCTGGTGCACACCGCGGCCGCCGAGGTCGGTCAGGGACTGGTGACGGTCGAGGCGCAGATCGCGCGCACCGAACTCGGTATCGAGCGGGTCACCATTCACCCGGCTGACAACCAGGTCGGCGACTCGGGTTCGTCGTCCGCCTCCCGGCAGACCTATATGACCGGTGGCGCGGTGAAGGCGGCTTGTGAAGCCGTGCGCCAGCGCGTACTCGCCTTGGCCCAGGCCGAGTTCGGCGCCTCGTCGGGACTGCGACTGGTCGGCGGCAAGGTGGTTTCGCGCACGGGGGAGGTGCTCGCGGCGATCGTCGATGTCCTGGATGAGGGGGTTATCGAAGAGACCCGCGAGTACCACCACCGGCCGACGACGGGCATGGATTCCGTTACGGGACAAGGCAATAGCCACACCCAGCTGGCTCTCTGCGTACACCGCGCGGTGGTGGACGTGGATACAGACCTCGGCCTGGTCAAGGTCGTCTCCCTGGACGCGGTCCAGGACGTTGGCAAGATCATGAACCGCCTGTCCCTGGAGGGCCAGATCCACGGCGGCTCCGTACAGGGGCTCGGGCTGGCGGTCATGGAGGAAATCCAGGTAAAAGACGGTAAGGTGCGCAATCCGTCCTTCACCGACTATCTGATCCCGACGATTCTCGATACGCCGTCACAGCGGCTGGAGATTCTCGAAAATGCCGATCCGCACGCCCCCTACGGGCTGCGCGGCGCCGGAGAGCCGCCCACGCTCTCCTCTACCCCCGCGATCGCCGCGGCGATCCGTGACGCCTGCCGATCGCGGGGTGGAAACGTGCACATCAACCGAGTGCCGGTGCGACCGGAAGACATCATCCGGAGCAGTTGATCAACAGGGGCAGCCGGTTCCAGTGGACCGGACAGACTCCACAACAGCAGTACCCGAACCATGCGGTCCGGCCGGTCCGAAAGGACGGCGGCCGGACCGTAGGTCGGCTACGCCCCGAGGAGGGCACGCCAATGACCCAGATTCAGACCAAGCCCAGCACACCAGAGCCGGTAGCAGGAAGGTCTGCGCTCGACCGGTACTTCCGGCTGAGCGAACGCCGCACCACCGTCTCCCGTGAAATCCGTGGCGGTGTCACCACTTTCGTCGCCATGGCCTACGTCATCCTCTTGGTGCCGTTGATTCTCGGCGGCGTCGCGGATGTCAACGGTGACAAGCTGAGCATCGCCCAACTCACCACGGCCACCGCGTTTTCCGCAGGCCTCAGCACCATCCTGATGGGCGTCGCGGGCAATGTGCCGCTGGCGCTCGCCGCCGGGCTCGGTGTGGTTCCGGTGGTCGCCTTCCAGGCGGCACCGCATATGACTTGGCCGCAGACCATGGGTTTGGTCGTGCTGATGGGCGTGATCATCGTGGTGCTGGCCGCGACCGGACTGCGGACGATGATCATCAATGCCATCCCGCTCGGTCTCAAGAATGCGATCGGCGTCGGGATCGGCATGTTCATCGCGATGATCGGACTGGTCTCGGCCGGGGTCGTCGGGCATGGCGCGCAGACCGGTCCGCCGGTCACCCTCGGCGCCGATGGTCACCTATCCGGTTGGCCCGTAGTGGTTTTCGCGGTCGGGCTGCTGGTGATGCTGGCGCTATTCATCCGCAAGGTGCCCGGTGCGATTCTGATCAGCATCGCCATCTCGACGGTGCTCGCCATTATCGTCAACGCACTGGCGAAGATCGACCCGCAGACCTGGGGGCCGGTGGTGCCGGAGCAGCCGAAGGGATTCTTCGCGGCACCCGATTTCGGGTTGGCGCTGAATATCGACCTCTTCGGCGGTTTCGCTGAGGCGGGCGGGCTGGTCGCGGGAGTCGTGCTGTTCACCCTGGTGCTGACCGGGTTCTTCGATGCCATGGGAACGGTTTTCGGCGTCTGTGACGAGGCCGGACTGCTCGATGAAAAGGGCACCATGCCGGGTATCGGCAAGGTGCTGACCATCGACGGTATCTCCCAGGTCATCGGTGGTGTCAGCGGCGGCGCCGGAAATACCGTGTACGTCGAATCCGCGACGGGTGTCGGTGAGGGCGCCCGCACCGGACTGACCAGCGTGGTAACGGGTGGATTGTTCTGCTTCGCAGTATTTTTCACCCCACTCGCCGCCGTGGTGCCGATCCAGGCCGCCGCACCGGCGCTGGTTATCGTCGGTGCGCTGATGATGACCCAGGCCCGCAAGATCGATTGGAACGATCTCGAGGTGGCGGTGCCCGCCTTCCTGACCATCGTGCTGATGCCGTTCACCTACTCCATCACCAACGGTGTCGGCGCGGGCCTGATCGCGTACGTGGTGATCAAGCTGGCCCGCGGCAAATTCCGTGAAATCCATTGGCTGATCGGGGTGGTGAGCCTGGTGTTCGCCGGTTACTTCGGCATCTCGGCCATCGAACTACTCCTGGGCGGATAGCACCATGCGCGACCTCACGGCAGAACTTCGGAAATGGCATGCGGTGCAGAAGGATTACGCCGTGGCCACCGTCATCGGCGTCACGGGAAGTGCCCCTCGGCCGCCCGGCGCGGCGCTGGCGGTCGACGCCGACGGCAATGTCATCGGAAGCATTTCCGGTGGCTGTGTCGAGGGCGCGATCTACGAACTCTGCCGTGCGGTCCTGCGCACCGGACAACCGGTGCGCGAAATCTTCGGATACAGCGACGATGACGCCTTCGCGGTCGGACTGACCTGCGGCGGCGAACTCGAGGTCTTCGTCCAGCGGATCACCGAGGTCGAACGTGTCGCCATCGAGGCGATCCTGCGCACCGACGAGGCGGTGACACTGGTAAGGGATCTGAAAACCGGTGCGGCCATGGCGATCGGGTCCTGGTGGACCGTCGGCGCCGCCTTCGACGAGGTAGTCGTGGCCGAGGCCATGGCGATGCTCGATACCGGCGCCACCGGTGTGCGTGAGATCGGCTGTGGTACCGGTGAAGTCGCCGTCTTCGTGGAATCGTATGTACCGCCGCCGCGCATGATCGTCTTCGGCGCAATAGATTTCGCGGCCGCCGTAACCAGGATCGGCCGCTTTCTCGGATATCACGTCACCGTCTGCGATGCCCGCCCGGTATTCGCCACGCGCGCGCGTTTTCCGGACGCCGACGAGATCGTCGTGCAGTGGCCGGACCGGTATCTCGCACGCACACAGGTTGATTCGCGCACGGTGCTGTGTGTGCTCACCCATGATGCCAAATTCGATATTCCGTTGTTAGAGGTTGCGCTGCGGCTGCCGGTGGCCTACGTGGGTGCGATGGGGTCCCGTCGCACCCACGGGGACCGCATGGCCGGGCTGCGGGCCGCCGGTATGACGGAATCGCAACTGGCCCGATTGCATTCACCGATCGGGCTGGATCTCGGCGCGCGGACCGCGGAGGAGACGGCGGTATCCATCGCCGCCGAGATCGTCGCGGTGCGCCGCGGCGGCTCGGCCCAACCGCTGACCGCCACCGGCGGACCGATCCACCGGGACCTGCTTCCGGTCTGGTGAGCCGCGCACGCCGCCGTACACCCGGTACGCGGGGCGCGCGCGGTTTCGGCACCGAGTCTGCGGCTGGAGCATCCTACGAAATCGACTTCGGGATATCCGATCGGCTTCGGGCTAATCGCCGCTATTCCGACACTGCGGTCGGCCCACATAATTGACGAAATTGCGAACAAAGGATTCACCGAATGCCGTTGATATTTCTGAATGGCTCCGCCATGCGCGGCGGACCGCTCAATCATCTGCTCGACGGCGCGCCTTTCGCCGGTGCAGCGAAAACGGCGCCGCGCTACCGTTTCTATTCGGTCGGCGATCGGTTCCCGGGCCTGGATCCCGTCGCTGACGGCGGCGATTCGATCTCCGGTGAACTCTTCGACATCTCCATGGAAGTGCTGCGGCGGCGGCTGCTGCCTGCCGAACCACCCGAACTCGAACTCGGCGCGATCGAACTCGCCGACGGCCGTTCGGTGTTGTCGATGCTGCTGCGCCGCGCGCCGACCTCGTATCCGGAGTTGATCGATATCACCGCCATCGGCAGCTGGCAGCAATACCGTCAAGGAGCTGAATGAATAATCAGGCCGGGGGCGTCGCCTTCCCGAAATTCGATGTCAATTGTTCGATCCTGTTCACCGATCTCCCGTTGCTGGAACGCCCCGCCGCGGCAAAGCAGGCCGGATTCGACGCAGTCGAATTCTGGTGGCCGTTCGGCGAGGATCCGACGCCGGGCGATAAGGAGATCGATGTGTTCGTGCGCGCGATCCGCGATGCCGGTGTGGAATTGGTCGGTCTGAACTTCATCGACCTGATCCCGCTGGGCGGGCGTGGTCTGGTCTCGGTTCCGAGTGAGGTCACCCGGTTCCGGGACAATATCGATGTCGCCGTCGGTATCGCCGAGGAGACCGGCTGCCGCGCGCTGAATGCCCTCTACGGCAATCGCGTCGGGGGCGAGAGCCCGCAGAAGCAGGACGAACTCGCACTGGAGAACTTGAGCCTGGCCGCGCAGGCGGCCGATGCGATCGGCGCAACCGTTCTGCTGGAGGCACTGAATGCCTTTGAGTCGCCGCACTATCCGATCGTGAGTGCCGCACACGCCGGGCAGGTCATCGAGCAGACCGGTGAACCCAATGTGCGGTTCCTTTGCGACCTGTACCACCTAGCCCGCATGGGCGAGGGCCTGCACTCCGTGATCCGCACGCACGCGGCGCAGCTGGGCCACGTCCAGATCGCCGACAATCCGGGCCGCGGCCGTCCCGGCACCGGCGAACTCGATTTCGCCGCGCTCTTCGAAACCCTGGCCGAGATCGGCTACGACGGCTGGATCGGCCTCGAATACAAAGACCCCGAGCTGGATTGGAAGTGGATGGCATGAGCGAGCGTAGCGAGCGAATCAAAGACACAGCGCCCCTTGGGCACGGCGAAGCCGTGAACAAGATCGGTTTTGTCGGCCTGGGGATCATGGGCAGCCCGATGGCGGGTCACCTCGTCGCCGCCGGGCACGAGGTGACCGGTTACGACATCGGACCCACCGGACTCGAAAAGCTGAAGGCGGCGGGCGGTTCGGCAGCATCCGGTGTCGCGGAAGCGGTGCGGGAGAAGGACATCGTCATCACGATGCTGCCGCAGGACGAGCATGTCGAGGCGGTCTTCGCCGATGTGCTGGTGCACGCCGCGCCCGGCACGCTGTACATCGACTTCTCCACCATCACGCCCAAGACCGCTCGCTGGACCGCCGAGAAGGGCGCAGAGAAGGGCCTGCGGGTGCTCGACGCTCCGGTCTCCGGCGGTGAGCCGGGCGCGATCAATGCCGCGCTGTCGATCATGGTCGGCGGTAACGAGGCCGACTTCGCCGCGGCCACACCGATTTTCGAGGCGGTCGGCAAGACCTTCGCGCTGGTCGGTCCGAACGGTGCAGGTCAGGTGGTCAAGGCCGCTAACCAGCTCGTCGTTGGTGGCACCTACGCGCTGGTGGCCGAGGCGATCCTGCTGATGGAAAACCTGGGCGCGGATGCCGAGAAGGGCCTCGATGTGCTGGCGGGCGGGCTCGCGGGCAGCAAGATCCTCGACCTCAAGCGCGCCTCCATGCTGAAGCGGGACTTCAAGCCCGGCTTCCGAATCGACCTGCACCACAAGGATATGGGCATCATCCTGCGGGCCGCCCGCGACGCCGAGGTGTCGATCCCGATGGGTGCGCTGACCGCGCAGTTGATCGCCGCAGCCCGCGCGATGGGTCACGGCTCACTGGACCACTCGGGTCTGCTGAAGGTGACCGAGGCGCTCTCGGGCCGGGAGAGCTGACCATGACACGCATGCGCACGGTGGATGCTGCCGTTCTGATTCTCGAAAAGGAAAGTGCGACACAGGCATTCGGTCTGCCAGGTGCCGCGATCAACCCCTTCTACAGCGCGATGCGCGCACACGGCGGTATCAAACATGTGCTTGCCCGTCACGTCGAGGCCGCCTCGCATATGGCCGAGGGGTACACCCGGGCGGCGGCGGGCAATATCGGTGTCTGCATCGGCACCTCGGGGCCTGCGGGCACCGATATGATCACCGGCCTGTATTCCGCCAGCGCGGACTCGATACCGATCCTGTGCATCACCGGTCAGGCGCCGGTGGCCAAGCTGCACAAGGAGGACTTCCAGGCGGTCGATATCGCCGCCATTGCCGCACCGGTGAGCAAGTGGGCGGTGACTGTGCTCGAACCAGCACAGATACCGGGGACCTTCCAGAAAGCCTTCCAGTTGATGCGGGAGGGGCGGCCGGGGCCGGTCCTGATTGATCTGCCGATCGATGTGCAGCTCGCCGAAATCGAGTTCGATATCGAGACCTACCAGCCGCTCGAGGTGCACCGCCCGGCCGCGACGCGGGCACAGGCGGTCAAGGCCATCGAGATGTTGAATGCGGCGCAGCGGCCGCTGATCGTCGCGGGCGGCGGCATCGTGAGTGCCGATGCCGCGGCGGCGCTGATCGAATTCGCCGAACTCACCGGTGTTCCGGTGGTGCCGACGCTGATGGGCTGGGGCACGATTCCCGACGATCACGCGCTGCACGCGGGCATGGTCGGACTGCAGACCTCGCACCGGTACGGCAATGCCACCCTGCTCGAATCCGATTTCGTGCTCGGCATCGGAAACCGTTGGGCCAACCGGCATACCGGCGGTGTGGAGACCTACACCAAGGATCGCACCTTCGTGCACGTCGATATCGAGCCGACCCAGATCGGTCGCGTATTCGCACCGGATTACGGCATCACCTCCGATGCGGGTGCCGCACTGCGCGTCTTCGTCGAGGTCGCGCGCGAACTCGACGCGGCCGGGGAGTTGCCCGATCGCAATGTGTGGGCCGAGCAGTGCCGCAACCGGAAACGGGTGGGCCTGCGCAAGACGCACTTCGACGATAAACCGATCAAGCCGCAGCGCGTATACGAGGAGATGAACAAGGCGTTCGGGCCCGATGCGCGCTACGTCAGCACTATCGGTCTGTCGCAGATCCAGGCGGCGCAGCTGCTGCACGTCTACCGGCCGCGGCACTGGATCAATGCGGGGCAGGCCGGACCGCTGGGCTGGACGGTACCCGCGGCCATCGGTGTCGCGACGGCCGATCCGAATGCCACCGTGGTCGCGCTCTCGGGTGACTACGACTTCCAATTCCTCATCGAGGAATTGGCTGTCGGCGCGCAGTTCAATATCCCGTACATCCATGTGGTGGTGAACAATTCGTATCTGGGCCTGATTCGTCAGGCGCAGCGCGCGTTCGACATGGACTACTACGTGCAGCTCGCTTTCGACAATATCAACAGCCCGGAGCTCGCCGGCTACGGCGTCGACCACGTCAAGGTCGCGGAAGGCCTGGGCTGCAAGGCGATTCGGGTATTCGATCCGGCGTGGATCGGTTCGGCCCTCGATGAGGCGAAGAAGCTGGTGACCGAATTCCGGGTGCCGGTAATCGTCGAGGTCATCCTCGAACGGGTGACGAATGTTTCGATGGGACTCGAGATCGACAATATCGTCGAATTCGAGGAGCTCGCGCAGTCCGCGGCCGACGTCCCGACCGCGACCGCACGGCTGGACTGAGCCGCTATGACTCGAGTCCTGATCGCGTCCGACAAGTTCAAGGGGTCGCTGACCGCGGCGCAGGTCGGTGCCGCTGTCCGCGCCGGTATCCACCGCCTCCGGCCCGGTGCCGAGGTGTCGGTGGTGCCGATCGCGGACGGCGGGGACGGCACCGTCGCCGCCGCATTGGCCGCGGGTTTCGAGGCGGTCCTGGTGACCGCGTCCGGGCCCACCGGCGAACCGGTGTGCACGGCGTATGCCCGCCGCGACAATATCGCCGTCGTGGAACTGGCGGACGTATCCGGGCTCGTGCGACTACCAGGCGGAAAGTTCGCACCGATGACGGCCACCAGCCGCGGCGCCGGCGAGGTCATCGCCGCGGCCATCGATGCGGGCTGCCGTCGGGTGGTGCTGGGCATCGGCGGCAGTGCGGGGACCGACGGTGGTGCCGGGCTGCTCGCGGCACTCGGTGCTCGGCTGCTCGATGCCGACGGAGCCGAAATCGGTGACGGCGGTGCGGCATTGGCCCGGCTGCACACGATCGACCTCGCATCTGTGCGGGAACGGCTGGTCGGGGTCGAGATCACCGTCGCGTGCGATGTCGACAATCCGCTCACCGGTCGGCGCGGTGCAGCCGCCGTCTATGGTCCACAAAAGGGTGCCGACGGTAACCAAGTGGCGGAGCTGGATTCGGCGCTCACCCACTGGGCGGATCGTGTCGCGGTCGCCACCGGCAACGATCTGCGTGAACGCCCGGGTGCCGGTGCGGCGGGCGGGGTCGGATTCGTGGCCGTCGCGGTGCTCGGTGCTCGGCTGCGTCCCGGAATCGAATTGGTTTTGGAGCTGGTCGGTTTCGCCGAGCGCGTGGCCGATGCGGATCTGGTGGTGACCGGGGAGGGCATGCTCGACGAGCAGACCCTGTACGGCAAGGCGCCGGCTGGTGTCGCTACTGCCGCTGGGTTTGCGGGCGTCCCGGTCGTCGCTGTCTGTGGCCGGAACAGGCTGCCCGACGAGCGATTGCATGATGCGGGGTTTTCGGCCGCATACGCCCTGGCCGATATCGAACCCGATATCGCGCGCTGCTTCGCGGAGGGGGAGCTGCTGCTCGAGCGGCTGGGTGTGCAGATTGCCGCCGAGCACCTGCCGCCGGATCCCACGGCGGAGCGGCCGTCTGCCGAACACCTGCCGCCAGATCTCTCGACCGGGCGGCCCTCTGTTGGGCACCAGTCGCCGGAGGTCGCCACGGATCAGGTGTCTCCAGACCACGCCGCCGGGGCGGCCACGGCCGAGTGGCCGTCTGCCGGGCACCTGTCGTCGGAGGCTGCTGTAGCCCAAGAGTCGGCAGGTCACGTCGCTGGGGCGGCCGCCGCGGTGCAGCGATCTGCCAAGCACCAGTCGTCGGAGGCCGCTACGAACCGAGGGTCGGCAAGGCACGCGGCGGGAGCCGCCACGGCCGAGTCGTCGTCTGCCGGGCACCTGTCGTCGGAGTCCGCTACGGGCCGAGGGGCTGCAGGCCACGCCGCTCAGGGTGCCTCTCCGGAGCGGCGTGTAGCGGACCTGGCCGATGACATTGTCGCGGCCACCTACCGAAATAGCGGCGGCGCAAGGACATTCGACGGGAGATTCCGATGATTTCCGATGGAGTTGTGTGATGCGGAAGAGCTCTGAGATTCAGACGATCTCACCGGTTCCCGCGCACCTGGACCTGGTGATCCGTGCGGAGCGGATCATCGGGACGACGGGGGAGACCGGCGGCTCGATCGGCGTGCGCGACGGCCGGATCGTGGCGATCGAGCCGCCGGACTCCACCCTGATCGCTGAAACGGTCGTCGAACTGGCCGCCGACGAGGTGCTGCTGCCCGGCATTGTGGATGCGCACGTGCACGTCAACGATCCCGGCCGTACCGAATGGGAGGGTTTCCCGAGCGCGACGAAGGCGGCCGCGGCGGGCGGTGTCACCACCATTATCGATATGCCGCTCAACAGCATTCCGCCGACCTGCGATCTCGCCGCGCTAGAGGTGAAACGCGAGACCGCGCGGGACCGGGTGTACGTCGATGTCGGATTCTGGGGCGGAGCGATTCCTGGAAATGTGGCAGATCTGCGCCGGCTGCAAGACGCCGGTGTCTTCGGTTTCAAATGCTTTCTGCTGCACTCCGGCGTCGACGAATTCCCGGCACTGGACGCCGGCCAGCTGGAACTGGCCATGCGGGAAATCCGCTCGTTCGACGGCTTGCTCATCGTGCACGCCGAGGACGCGCACGCTGTCGAACACGCGCCGATCCCACAGGGGGACAAGTACTCCGGCTTCCTGCGTTCGCGCCCGCGCGGTGCGGAGAATCTGGCCGTCGCTCGGGTAATCGAACTGGCCAGGTGGACGGGCTGCCGCGTGCACATTCTGCACGTGTCGAGTTCGGATGTACTGCCGATGATCGCGTCGGCCCGCCGCGACGGCGTCCGGATCACCGCCGAGACGTGTCCGCACTACCTGTCGTTCGCGTCGGAGGAGATTCCGGACGGTGCGACACAATTCAAATGCTGTCCGCCGATCCGCGAGAGCGGCAATCGTGAATTGCTCTGGGAAGGGTTGCGCGATGGCACCATCGATATGGTGGTCTCGGACCACTCGCCATCGACCGCCGACCTGAAGTGCTTCGACACCGGTGACTTCGCCAGAGCGTGGGGTGGCATTTCCTCACTGCAGCTCGGACTTTCGGCTGTGTGGACCGAAGCGCGACTGCGCGGATTCACTCTGGTCGATATCGCGCATTGGATGAGCCGAGCGCCCGCCGAACACGCGGGCCTGCGCTGCAAGGGCGCGATCGAGGTGGGCTACGACGCGGATTTCTGTGTCTTTGCCCCCGGTGACGCCTTCGTCGTCGACGTACATCGCCTGCATCACAAGAACGCCGTCACCCCGTACGCGGCCCGCCCCCTCGCTGGCGCGGTCCGCAGTACCTGGTTGCGCGGCAATCGAATCGATATCGATAACGAGCCGCAGGGGCGGCTCCTGGCCCGAGGAGAAGTATGACCGATCAATCCGCCCCCGCCTTCACCCGACTGCCCGATCTCGCCTCCCGCGCGCTGGCGGGCAGTGTGGTCTACGCCAATGACGAGTTGTTCGCCGAGCGGGAGAATCTGATCCGGCCCGGCCGTGCGGTTTTCAGCACCGAGGACTTCGGCCACAAGGGCAAGACCTACGACGGCTGGGAAACGCGTCGGCGTCGTGAGACCGGCAATGACTACGCGGTCGTCCGGCTCGGTGTGCCGGGCCGGGTGCACGGTGTCGTCATCGATACCTCCTGGTTCATCGGCAATTACCCGCCCTTCGCCTCGGTCGAGGCGACGAGTGTGGAGGGGCAGCCGTCCCCGGCCGAACTGCAGCGGGCCGAATGGGTGACATTGGTCGCGAAGTCGGATATCGCGGGCAATACCGACAACTTCTTCGAGGTCACCGACGACCGCCGCTTCACCCACATCCGGCTCTCGATCTACCCCGACGGTGGCGTGGCCCGCTTCCGTGTCCATGGAACGCCGCTGCCCGATCCCCGTTTTCTCAGTGGCACCGTCGATCTCGCCGCCCTGGAACACGGCGGTGACGTGGTCGACTGCTCCAATATGTTCTTTTCCGCCCCGACCAATATCCTGCTGCCCGGCCGGTCGCGGCAGATGGACGAGGGGTGGGAGGGTGCGCGTCGCCGCGATGCGGGCAATGATCACCTCACGGTGCGGCTGGGTGCGCGCGGGGCGATTCGGCGGGTGGAAATCGATACCTCGAATTATGTCGGCAATGCGCCGGGTTGGGCGGTGCTGCGTGGTGCGGATGCCGATTCCGGCGCGGACCTGAATGATCCGTCGTCGTGGACCGAATTGGTGCCGCGCACGCGGTTGCAGCCGGATGCGCGTCATTTCTTCCGGACGGGAGTCGGTGCGCCGGTCACCCACGTCCGGCTCGATGTGTACCCCGACGGCGGTGTGGCCCGGTTGCGGGTCCACGGCGAGATCGATCCCGAGACCTTGGTCGGCAACACCCTCGCCTGGCTCGCGGCTCTGCCCGAAGCACACGCACTTCAGGTACTCATCAGCGATGGGGGGCTGTCGCGTGACCAAGCACGGAAGCTGCTGGCGGAACGTCCCTTTGCCAGCCCCGATGCGGTGCCGTCGGCCGTGATCGACGCGTTGCTCGCGTTGTAGTCGCTGGTCGGGCGGACGATCGGAGCCCCCATCGATTGTCCGCCCGACCGGCTCGGCCCGCGTCCGAAAACCGCTGGCACATATCGACCGACTGATTTAGGTTCGGCCCCATGGTGCGTGCGAATGGGTCGGTCGAGCGGCAAGCCATTGTCGCCGCCGCCGTGACGGTGGTCCTGTGGGCTTCGGCGTTCGTCTTCATCCGCAGTGCGGGACACGATTTTTCACCGGGTGCGCTGGCGCTCGGGCGATTGCTCGCCGCATCGATCACGCTGGTGACAGTGCTGGTCATCCGCGGCGCGGGCCTGCCGCCACGGCCTGCGTGGCCGGGCATAGTGATTTCCGGGGTGCTCTGGTTCGGCGTCTACATGGTGGCGTTGAACTGGGGTGAGCGGAATGTCGATGCGGGGACCGCGGCGATGGTCGTCGGCATCGGTCCGGTGCTGATCGCGGTGCTCGGCGGATTGGTCCTGCGGGAAGGATTTCCGGCCCGGCTGATGGTCGGGCTGGTCGTGTCGTTCGCCGGAACCATCGTCGTCGGGCTATCGACCTCCGATGGCGGCGGCGCGGCGATGCTCGGTGTTGTGCTGTGCCTACTCGCGGCTATCGTCTGGGCCGCATCGACCGTCGCACAGAAGCCGGCACTCGCGAGCGCATCCGCATTGCAGGTGGTCACTTTCGGCTCGGTCATCGGAACCGTCGCGTGCCTGCCGTTCTCCTGGCAATTGGTCACCGAGGCCGCCGATGCACCGCTGTCGTCGACGCTGAGCTTGGTGTACCTGGGCGTTTTCCCCACAGCTTTGGCCTTCACTACCTGGGCCTACGCACTCGCCCGCACGACAGCCGGGAAAATGGGCGTGACGACCTACGCGGTCCCGGCGCTCGTCGTGCTGATGTCGTGGATCGCGCTGGACGAGGTGCCCGGCGCATTTACCATCCTCGGCGGTGTCCTTTGCCTGACTGGTGTCGCCGTTACTCGGTCCCGGTCGCGTGTTACTGCGTCCGTTGATCCGGAGCCCGTCGAACCTGCTCCGCGCTGAGGGCATGTGCTTGGCTGGTGTCGCCGTTACTCGGTCCGAGTTGCGTGTTACTGCGTCCGTTGATCCGGAGCCCGTCGAACCTGCTCCGCGCTGAGGGCATGTGCCTGGCTGGTGTCGCCGTTACTCGGTCCGAGTCGCGTGTTACTGCGTCCGTTGATCCGGAGGCGGCCGAACCCGCTCCGCGCTGAGGGCATGTGCCAGGCCTGTGTCGCCGTCACCCGGTCCCACTCGCGCCTTATCGCGTCCGTTGATTTGGAGGCCGCCGACCCGCTCCTCGCTGAGGGCATCGGTGTAGTCGGCCGAGTTGCGCGTTCCGCGTTGTGCGCGGCGGTCGCGGAGCAGAATCGACAGGCGTGAACACCGTTGACCCAACCGTGGACCTCGTGGACCGCGCACTGACCCAGATGGGTGAGGTCATCGCGGCGATCCGGCCGGAGCAGGCGACGCTGGCGACACCCTGTGTCGGCTGGAATGTACAGGCGCTCGTGCGACATGTCATCGGGCAGAGCCTGCGGAATTTCCTGGATTCGGCGCGTGGCGAGATCGCCGATTGGGCGGCGCCGCCCGCCGAGCTGAGCCCGAACTGGACGGCAGAGTACCGCGCGGCAGCCGCGCCAGTTCTCGATGTCTGGCACCGGGCCGACCTGGAACGCCCGGTTCCGGTACCGGGCGGCGCAGAAGCGCCGCTGCGCAGCCGAGCCGACCAGCAGATCACCGAATTGGCCATGCACACCTGGGATCTCGCCCGCGCGACCAACCAGACCATCGACCTCGACCAGGAAGTCGCCGAGTACGGACTTGCCTGGTCGCACAAGATGCTGCGCCCGGAATTCCGCGGACCGGATAAGGCTTTCGACCTCGAGGTGCCCGTACCGCCCGACGCTCCCGCATACGATCGGCTAGCGGGATGGTTCGGCCGGGATCCGTCTTGGAAGTCACCGGGGCCGCAGGAATGATCGGTAGCCACCCGAAGGTCGGGAGCACGCGCCTGGCGGTCTCGACCGCGCCGGCCGGGGCACACACGGCGAGGTCGTCGACCTGCGACGAATACCGTGTTGCGGGTGGGGCAGATACGCACAGAAGATCCCGGCGACTGAGAAGCGCCGCTCGCGGGTCGAGCTATCGAGGCAACACGACAGGCAAGCCGAGCGGCCCACGGTGCCGAAAACCAGAGCGCCACTGGATATCTCGCGGATCACACGCAAGCGTCGGAGCCCGGCCGTCCAGTAACAGCGTCTCCAACACGGCTCCGGAGATGGTCCGAACCAACGCGGCGCCGAGACATGCATGTCCGCCGTGCCCAAGTCCCAACTGCGGATTATTGCTGCGCGTGAGCTCGAGATCGTCCGGATTGTCGAAGATATCCGGATCGTGGTTTGCCGACGCCAGACACAACAGCACCGTGTCACCAGAGCAGATGGTGTGCCCCGCGATATCGAGTTCGGTGCTGGCGAATCTCGGCCCGGAAACCACCTGCGGCGATAGGTAGCGCAATAGTTCGTCCACCGCCGGTCGGGTATCGGACATGGTGGGCAGCACCGCGAGTTGATCCGGGTGAGTGAGCAGCGCCAGTGCGGATCCGGCGATCAGGTCGACGAGCACTTCGTACCAGACGAACAGCAGATAGAAGATCATCGAGGCCAACTCGTGCCCACTCGGCGAACCGGTCTCGGCACTCGAACGCACCAGCCGCCCGAGCACATTGTCGCCCCGCGCCCCCTCGATGGTCGCGATGACGATGGAGCGCATGGTCGTCAGCGTGTCACGAGCCCGCGGGGGAGTCGCGCTTTGCAGCAAAGTCGAACGCGCCCAACACAGTAACGCCTCGCGCTCCGGCGCTGCCAACCCGAGCAACTCGCCGAGCACGGTCGCGGGCAGCGCAACGGCGAACCGCTCGATGAGATCGATCGCGACGCCCGTCTCCACCCCCGACAGACAAGCCGACACCAATTCCGGTGCCGTGCGCGCCCATTCGGCGAGCCGTCGGGGCGACAACTCGGCGGTGACGGCCCGCCGTAGCCGAGCGTGGTCCTCCGGCTCGCTCTCCAGGAATCCGAGGTCCAACGGCGGCGGTACCACGAACCCGCGATAGTCCGTCTTCCCGGCATAGCGTGGTTGGGTAGAGAGCCGATTGTCGAGCAGTCCGGCTCGAACATCGGCGAATCGGGTTACCAACCAGGCGGGTGGGCCGTCCGGTGTCCGGACCCGATGCACCCCACCGTCCTCGCGCAATCGTCGCAGCGTGGGCCATGGATTCGCGGCGAACTCGGCATCGAAGATCAGCAAAGTCACGCCGCCATCATCCGGTGCTTTCCCCGCACGAGATCACAGCAACCCGCAGGTGTGGCGAAGGTCGCAGAATGTGCTGGTCATTTGGTCGGCGAGGTGCAAGGCTTAAGCGGTGACACATCCTCCGGATACCACGTCAGTCGCTGCGGATCCCGCGACCGACAAGCTCGACATCGCGGTTTTCAAGGTGGCAGGAGTGGTCGTGCTCGGCGCGATCATGTCGATCCTGGACATCACCGTCGTAACCGTCGCGATCCCCAAATTCCAGAACGAGTTCCACACCACCACCGCGATCGCGGCCTGGTCGATGACCGGCTACACCCTCGCGCTGGCCAGCGTCATCCCGTTGACCGGTTGGGCGGCGGACCGGTTCGGCACCAAACGGCTGTACATGCTCGCGCTGACGCTGTTCGTGCTCGGCTCGGTGCTGTGCAGCCAGGCGTGGAGTATGGAGACGCTGATCGCCTTCCGCGTCATCCAGGGTCTGGGCGGCGGCATGCTGATGCCGCTCGGCATGACGATCATGACCCACGCGGCCGGTCCGCAACGAGTCGGGCGGGTCATGGCGGTGCTCGGGGTGCCGATGCTGCTCGGCCCGATCTGCGGTCCGATCCTGGGCGGCTGGCTTATCGACAGCTACGGCTGGAAGTGGATCTTCCTGATCAATGTTCCGGTCGGGGTTGTCGCGCTCATACTCGCCTTCATTGTGTTCCCCGCGGATAACCCGGAGCCGTCGGAATCCTTCGACTTCCTCGGCATGCTGCTGGCCTCGCCGGGTCTGGCGCTGTTCCTGTTCGGCATCTCCTCGATTCCGGGTGAGGGCACGGTTGTCGCGGCCAAGGTGCTCATACCCGCCGCCATCGGCCTGGTGCTTATCGTGCTGTTCGTCTTCCACGCGCTGCGCACCGAACATCCGCTGATCGATCTGCATCTGTTCCGCAACCGGTCGCTGACCTTCGCGGTGTTGACCATGGTGCTGTTCGCGACCGCCTTCTTCGGAGCGGGCCTGCTGCTGCCGACCTACTTGCAGCAGGTGCGCGGCGAAACGGCCATGGCGGCCGGTCTGCTGATGGTGCCGCAGGGTCTGGGCGCGATGTTGACGATGCCGATCGCGGGCCGACTCGTCGACAAGATCGGTCCGGGCAAGATCGTGTTGACCGGTATCTCGCTGATCTCACTCGGCACGGTGTTCTTCGTGCAACTGAAGTCGGATACGTCGTATCCGTTCATGTTGGGCGCGCTGTTCGTGATGGGCCTCGGCATGGGCTGCACCATGATGCCGACCATGACCGCGGCGATCCAGACGCTGACCCACCAGCAGGTCGCGCGCGGTACGACGCTGATGAACATCATCAACCAGTCCGCCGGGTCCATCGGCACCGCGACGATGTCGGTGGTGCTCAGCAGCTTGCTGAACCGGCATCCGTTCGCCAAGCCGGCGATCGCGTCGAACTACGATCCCTCGATCGCGGCGCAGCTGCCGCCCGGTGCGGTCGAGACCGGATTGAGCCAGGCCGCGACGGCGTTCAGCCACACCTACATCGTGGCAGTGGTGCTCATGGTGCTGACCTTGGTGCCCGCGGCATTCCTGCCGCGCACCAAGCCGAAGTTGCCCGAGGTCGCGGACACGCCTGCGCTGGTGCACTAGCGGCAGGATCCGAGTTCGCCTGTGTACCAGGCGAACTCGGATTACGGGCGGTTCGCGTCCAGGAATTCCAGGACGAGCGGGCTCGCGGTGCTTCGGAATTCGTCGAAGTAGGCGTGCCGAGCTCCCGGGATCCACGCCAGCCGCGCATCCGGAATCCGTTCCGCGAGCAGCGGTGCGTTCGCAGCGGGATTGAACCGGTCCTCGCTCCCGTGCACGATCAGCGTCGGAACCGCGATATCGGCGAGCACATCCCATGCGTCGTGCCTATTGCTCGCGTAGAGATGTCTGCGCTTCGCGTAGGCGGGCATGCTCGGATCGCCGAGGGTGTTGAACGGTCCTGCGGCGCTCGCCAGATGCTCCGGGGTATACATCAGTTCCAACAGCGCCCGCCGCGCGGCGACCTGATCGGGCTGGGCCAGTGACTTCCGTACCTCGGCGTCCCGCTCGACCGCGTGGCGTCCACCAGGTGAGGTGCAGCCGAGCACCAACGTACGCACCCGATCCGGGAACCGCGCGACCAGCCACTGCGCGACCCGACCACCCATGGATGTGCCGTACACCGCGGCCTGCTCGATGCCGAGCTCGTCGAGCACCGCGATCGCGTCTTCGGCGAGTCCGAGGGTGCTGTACGGGATATCCGGCTTATCGCTGTCTCCGGTGCCGCGATAGTCCAGTGAGACGGTGCGATACGCGGTCTCGAAGTCGGCGCGAACTCCATCCCACCAATGATGGTTATTGGCCTGCCCGGCGAGCAGCAGCAGCGGCGCACCCGCACCGCCGGTCTGATAGGCGATGCGGACGCCATCCGCGGCCTTGGCATGCGGCACGTCGAACTCCTCAGCTGTAGAGCGCGACGAAACGCTCCAACGAGCGTTCGATATCGCCCTTCAGCGCCCGCGCGACCCCGGAACCGATCGGGCCGAACAGTGGCGCGCCACCCAGATCGATATCGACGGTGACCTCCGAGCCCGCACCCTTCGCGGCAACGAGCAGTTCCAGCTTGAATTTGGTACCGCCCTTGCCCGCGCCGCTCAAGGCGAGTCGGCGCGGCGGTTCAGCGGCCTTGACCGTCCACGTGACCCGATTGCGCAATCCTTTGACCGATGCGACACCGACCAGTTGGGTACCGACGGTCAGCTCGGCGGGCACCTCGTTGCGCCACGCCTCGTGCATGAGCAGCCATTTGTCGAGTTCGGTCAGGTTGGAGGTATGCGACCAGGCCTCCTGCGGGGAAATCGGCACGTCGACGGACACCTTCAGCTTTGCCATTCGCGCATAGTATCCGGTACCCGCGGTTCGCTATTTATGGCATTCGGTCATACCGATCGGGTGGTAAGCGAAATCCATGGGGGCGCTAGCAGTTCGAGGAATCGGAATGTGGTCCTCGGTTCGAGAGAGACTTCCGGGCGATGCTGCTACTGTGGGCGGGTCGTCGGGTGCCGAGCTACTTATCGGCTCGATCCGCGCGGTAGGTGATTCTTCGAATCACTTGCCCTGCGGGCACTCTGGGGTTGGTGCCGCTGTCGATGTGGCCGCATTCGACGAATGTTGATCCTGGTCGGCGTCGCGAGGAAGGCAAGACAACGCGCAGTGACACCGGCTGTCGCAACGACGAGAGAGCTGATGAATCAAGATATCGCCGTGGTGCTTTCATGGATCCTCGCCCCCGCTCTCATTATTGCGGTGGCGGCGGCGTTGTATGTAGCGCAATACGCGAAACAACAGAAGATCCGCGCCGACGCCCTCAATAGAGCTAATCGGGCGCAAGAGGAAACCCTCGAGCACTTCGCCGGCCAGACACTGCCGGCGATGACCGAGGCGGTGCGCCGCTTCGAGGCACCGGTCTCGGCCATCGAGGTGCCGACGGGTCAGGAGAATTCCCGGTTCGTCCAGTGCCTGCAATGGATTTCCGAGCGTTACGCAGATGACCTGCGCCTGGTGCAGTCCGAGGCGCACGAGCAAGCCGCGCGCGAGGCCGAGGAAAAAGCGCAGCAGGCGATCAAGGCGACCGAGGAGGGCACTCGCGCCGAGATCGAATCCGCCTCGCGGGCCGCGACCAGTGCGGCGGTGCGCTCCTTCGGAACCTCCGTGGTCAGCCTCGGCGCGGATGTCAGTCAGGTGGTGAGCGCCGCGCTGCGCGAGCACCGTGACGACGAGGTCTACGCCACCCTGACCCGCATCGACCACACCGTGCAGCAGATGCTGCGGCAGGCGCAGTCGTATGTGATCGTCTGTGGTGGTCTGCCGGGTCGGCGCTGGCCCGCCCAGTCGCTCACCGATGTGGTCGGCGGCGCGATCGGGCGTGTCCGTGACTACCTGCGGGTGCGGGCCAACCAGCTCGACCGCATCGTCATCAGCCGCGCGGTGGAACCGCTCGTGCACACCCTGGCCACCCTGCTCGACAACGCGCTGCGCTACTCCCCGCCGACGTCGTATGTGGATGTGAGCTTCCAGGAGGGCCACCACGGCGTCACCGTCATCATCGATGATGCCGGTGTGCGGATGAACGCGGAGCAGATGGAGGAGGCCAGGCAGGTACTCGCCAACGAGCGCCCGATCGACATCCACCAACTCGGCCCGTCCCCGCGCGTCGGTTTCCCGGGCATCGCGGCACTGGCCCGACGCTACGGGTTCACCGTCTACATCGATGGCCCGAACGTCTACGGCGGTATGCGGGCGATGGTCTACATCCCCGAGGCGCTGCTGGTCACCGCGGTGACGAACGCCGAGCCCGCCTTGCCCGCCGTCAACCCGGCCCCGGAGCCCGTGCCGACCGCTGTCGCCGAGGATAAGCCCTTCGAATTATCCCCGGTTCCGGTCTTGGCAGGGGTGAGCGAACAACCCGCCGAGAACGAGGACTTCGCTGTGCACGAGATCACCAGTGGCGGCCTACCCAAGCGACGCCGTCGGGCGGTGTCTTCGGTGCCGGCTCAGACCGGCACCGAATCCGAAGCGGGACAGGCTCGTCCCGAAATCGCTTCCGCCTGGCAGATGGGTTCCAAGAGCGGCCGCGAGGCTGCTGCCTCCGATAACAGCGAAGGGATGTCATCCTGATGAGCACACCGGTGACCGACAGCAGCAATAGGCTGGGTTGGCTACTCGAGGATCTCAGCAACGTTCCCGGCGTCCGGTTCGCGGTGCTGCTGTCCGACGACGGGCTGCGGATCGCGCATTCCGACGGTGTCAATAAGGATGATGCCGAGCGTTTCGCCGCGGCTGCCTCGGGTCTGCGCTCACTAGGTAAAGCGCTCGGCGAATTCTGCGGTGGCCTAGACAATGGTGTGCGCCAGAACATGACCGAATACGACCAGGGCATGATCCTCATTACCGCGGCGGGTGAGGGTGCGCTGCTCGGTGTTTCGACGACGCCCGAGACCGATATCGGGCTGGTCGCGCACCGCATGAACGAACTCGCCGGGCGGGTCGGGCACGAGTTAGGCGCCCAGCCGCGCGGAAGGGTTGAGGGCGGCTTGACGTCATGACGAGGTCCCGGCGAGATCCCGACTTGGTCCGGGCCTACGTGCGCACTGGCGGGCGAATCCGTCCCAGTCGTGAATTGGACCTGGTCACCCTGGTCGTCGCCGCCAAAGATCCGGCACCTGGTGCGACACCCGATGCGCGCCAGGTGCTGAACCTGTGCAGCCGTCGCAGCGCCCTGTCCATCGCCGAGATCGCCGCCTATCTCGACCTGCCGCCCTCGGTGGTGAAGATCGTCGTAGCCGATCTGCTGGACAGCGATCACCTGGCCACTCCGACCCCGGCCGAAGTCATGCCGGAGATCACCCTGCTCGAGGAGGTACTCAATGGGCTCCGCGCTCTCCCGGCCTGAGCGCACTGTCGACTATGTGCCGGAGACCGTGACCCGGTCGGTAAAGCTCTTGGTGGCAGGCAATTTCGGTGTCGGCAAAACGACATTCGTGAACAGCGTTTCGGAGATCCGGCCGCTGCGCACGGAGGAGACGATCACCGAGGCCAGTGTCGGCGTCGACGATATGGCCGGATTACCCGGCAAATCGCAGACGACCGTGGCGATGGATTTCGGCCGTATCACGCTGAATCCCACGCTCGCGCTCTACCTTTTCGGGACGCCGGGGCAGCGGCGTTTCGTCCCGCTGTGGGAGGAGCTGGCGCGCGGTGCGCTCGGCGCCCTGGTCCTGGTGGACACCCGGCGCATCGAGAAGGCCGACGAGGTGTTGTCCGTGCTCGAGGAGCGCGGGGTGGCGTATTCGGTTGCGGTCAATCAATTCGAAGGCGCAAAGCGCTATCCGCTCGAAGAGATCCGGGACGCACTGGATCTCGCGCCGGATACTCCGCTGACCTCGCTCGACGCGCGCCAGCGCAGCACCTGTCTGCGGTCGCTGATCACGCTCGTCGAGTTCCTATTCCATCGCCAGGAGTCCCGGAAGTAACCGACGCATTGTCTAAAGCTAGAAACCAGCCCGCCTCCGTCGCGTTCGGTTCGCCGATCGATACCGATGGCCCGCGCGTAGCGCTCTACTCCGAGGAGTACGCGGCAGATCCGCACCGCGCGTACCGGGAAATGCGCAGCCAGTACGGATCTCTGGTGCCGATCGACCTTTCGCCCGGTGTACCGGCCACTTTGGTGATCGGCTATCACACCGCCGTACGAATTCTCAACGATCCAGACCACTTTCCGGCGGATCCACGCACCTGGCAGCGAGATATTCCCGGCGAATGCCCGGTGCTACCGATGCTGGAATGGCGGCCGAATGCCTTGCGCAGCGCGGGAAATGAGCATTTGCGCTATCGACAGGCAAATGCGGTAAGCCTCGCCGAAGTCGATCTACACGCGCTGCATGCCGTCGTCGAACATGCCGCCATCCCGCTGATCAATGCCTTCTGCGGTGATGGTGCGGCCGATCTGATCAGCCAATACGCATTTCCGCTTACCTTCCAGGTGCTCAATGACCTGCTCGGCTGCCCGCCGGAGATCGGCCAGCAGGTTGCCACCGGGATGGCGGCCATCTTCGAAGGTGTGAATGCCGATAAGGGCAACGCGATGCTCACCGATGCGCTGTTCGAGCTCGTCACACTGAAGCGCAGCGTCCCCGGCGACGACATCACCTCGCGGCTGATCGCGCATCCGACCGTGCTCTCGGACGAGGAGATGATCCACCAGCTCGTCACCATCTACGGTGCGGGCATCGAACCGCAGCAGAATCTCATCACCAACACACTGCTGCTGATGATGACCGACGACCGATTCGCGGGCAACGTGCACGGCGGAAGTCTTTCCACCCGTGACGCACTCGACGAAGTGCTGTTCACCGACCCGCCGATGGCGAACTACTGCGTCTCCTACCCGAGACAGCCGATCCTGATCGACGGCGTCTGGCTGCCCGCACATCAACCGGTCATCATCAGCATGGCCGGATGCAATAACGATCCCGCCATCGGGGTGAGCGAATTCGGGCCCAACCGTTCGCATCTGGCGTGGAGTGTGGGTCCGCATTCCTGCCCGGCGCGGTCGGTCGCCTATCTCATCGTCCAGGACGCCATCGACCAACTGCTCGACGCACTTCCCGAAATGCGTTTGGCGACAGAGCCCGAACAACTCGGCTGGCGCCCTGGCCCGTTCCACCGGGCCCTGGTATCGCTGCCCGTCACCTTTCCCAAATCCCCTCCGCTGGTAATCCTTTAAGGAGATCTGTGGCGCAACAACCTACTACCCTGGATCTGACGGGAACCGATATCCAGGGCGAATCCGTACGCTTGCGTGAGCGTGGGCCGGTGGCGCTGGTGGAATTGCCCGGCGGTGTGCGGGCCTGGTCGGTGACCGATGCCGGGCTGCTCAAGCAGCTGCTCGTCGACGCGCGGGTGTCCAAGGATGCGAGCCAGCACTGGCCGGCCTTCATCAATGGCGAGATTCCGCAGGACTGGCCACTTTTCCTGTGGGTCGCGGTGAACAATATGTTCACCGCCTACGGTGCGGACCACAAGCGGTTACGCAAGTTGGTCGCGCCCGCATTCACCCATCGGCGCACCGAGGCGATGCGCGGGCAGATCGAGCGGATCACCGAGGAACTGCTCGCCGAACTCGCGAAGACGCCTGCGGGCGAATCGGTCGATCTGCGTGAGGGTTTCGCGTATCCGCTGCCGATCCAGGTCATTTCCGAATTGATGGGTGTGCCCGCAGAACTCAATCCGGGCCTGCGCAAATGCGTCGACGGAATATTCGACACCTCGCTCGGTCCAGCGGAGTCGCAGGCGAACTATATGGAGATGTATCGGATCCTGGGCGAGTTGGTGGCGTATCGACGCGACCATCCCGGCGACGATATGACGAGTCTGCTGATCTCACACCGCGATGAGGACGACGGGTCCCAGCTCACCGAGCAGGAGCTGATCGATACGCTGCTGCTGGTCATCAGCGCCGGGCACGAGACCACGGTCAACCTGCTCGACCAGGCGATCTTCGCGCTGCTGACCAATCCGCAGCAGCGGGCGACGGTTGTCGAGGAACGGGCGACCTGGGCCGATCTGGTCGAGGAGGCGCTGCGGTTCGAGGCGCCGGTCGCACATCTGCCGCTGCGGTTCGCGGTCGACGATATCGAGATCGACGGGGTGCATATCGCCAAGGGAGAGCCGATTCTCGCCTCGTATGCGGCCGCCAACCGTGACCCGAAAGTGCATGGTGACACCGCCGATCAATTCGATGTGTCCCGAGACAGTAAGGACCACTTGGCGTTCGGTTACGGCGTGCACCATTGCTTGGGTGCGCCACTGGCTCGGCTCGAGGCGCTGGTATCGTTGCCCGCGATCTTCGCGCGGTTTCCGAATATGCGGCTGGCAGCGGATCCGTCCGAGTTGGGGACGGTGGCCAGCTTCATCTCCAACGGGCATGCCAGGCTGCCGGTTACGCTGGATTAGTCCACCTGAAAAGCCGGGCCCCCTTCCGATTTCGATCGGGAGGGGGTTCGTGTCTTTCCTGGGTCAGCTCGATGCGGCCCTCTGATTGCTTCAGCTACCCTGCACCAGAGAAATTGACGGCGATCGGGGGATGATATTGACGCAGGGGTCATCGTCGAAACAGGTCGAACTCATCGGTCCGGTTGCGGGTGTGCTGGCGTATTCGATCGCCGGCGGCCTCATACTGACCGGGCCGATCTTCGCGCTGACCGGTGAGTCGTTGGCCAGTGGTCTGTGTCCGGGAATCCTCACACTCCCAATCGGAATCGGTATCGCATTCAGCACCTACGAGTGGCGGCGAACCGAGAAGCGATTCCGGATCGCCGGGGTCGCGGCGACAGCGGAGATCATCGCCGTCCACCGGATAATCCCTGGCGGCGAAAATCAGGACACCGCCGAACTGAGGGTGCGGATCAGCGGCCGAGAAATCGAACCGTTCGACGCGGACTGCGAGGTACCGACCGGCAGTCGGCCACCGCAGGTCGGTGACCGACGCAATGTGGTTGTCGATCCGTCCGACAACACCTTCGCAATCGGCTATGACCACCTGTTCCAGCAGGATTGATCGCCTGAGCAGGTCCATGATTCATTTCACGGGGATCCCAGGTCGGCCAATCACCCGCACGGCCCCCAGCAGTGATCCGATAAGTCTCCGGCCGCTGATCGAGCAGTCCCCGGTCGATTAGTTCGTGCACCCGCCCGACCACGAACCCGATGGCGGCCGGATCGGTGGCCAGGGGGCCATCGATCAGCAGACAGGCCAGGCCGTGGACCGTCGACCAGGCGGCGATTTCGGCACCGGGCCTGCGTTCCGGGTCCAGCAGTCCGGCCGACTGTGCCGATCCAGTGCGCGGCCGAGGGATCGCAAATCAGCGGATATGTTGACAGCGGTCACATGGGGTCACATACTCGAAGATGTGACCAGTGGTTACTTTACGGTCGCTTCGTTGTCGTATACCGAAAAGTGCTGAAATGAACGATATTTCGATCGAAATCCCGTACGCGACCGGCATCTCCCGGCTCGGCATCGAACGCGCACTCATCGCCGCGGGCAGGAATCTCGGCAGTCTCCGGCTCGCGGATCTCGCGCTGGTCGAGGACTTTCACACCATGGGTCGCATCGCCACGTATCAACTGGTGGAGCTGACCGGCCTCACACCGCGCAGCCGGGTGCTCGACGCCGGTAGCGGGATCGGCGGCACCGCCCGTTTCATCGCGGACCGATGCGGTTGCCCGGTGACCGCCGTGGATCTGACCGCCGACTATTGCGACACGGCCGAGTGGCTCAATGAGCTTGTCGGACTGCGGGATCGGATTGCGGTGCACCGAGCCGACGTCACCGCGCTGCCCTTCGCCGACGGCAGTTTCGACGCGGCCTTCAGCCAGCACGTGCAGATGAATGTCGCCGACAAGGAACTGCTCTACCGAGAAGCCCGCCGAGTCCTGGTAGCGGACGGGCTGCTCGCAATCTGGGATATCACCGCAGGTTCGGGTGGTGACCCCGACTACCCGTTGCCCTGGGCCGAACAACCGGAGCAGAGCCATCTGGTGCCTTTCGATGCATTGCGCGGGGCAATCGAGACGGCGGGTTTCGTCATCGAGCAGTGCAATGATCTGACCGAACAAGCGGCCGCCACCATGCGGACGGTACTGGCTTCGCCACCCGATCCCGTTGGGCTGCATGCCTTCGTGCGGAACTTCGCCGAGAAGGCCGAGAATCTGACCCGCGGTCTGACTGGCGGTAGCCTCCGGGCCGTCCAGGTGATCGCTTCAGCAATCGCACCGTAATTGCAGAACCGTCGATCACAACATCTCGGATGCGGTGCCGAGGATGACGTCGGAGTACTCCGGGAAAATGGGTGTCGAGATCGTCGCGGCGCAGACTGTGCATGCGGCAGGCCCCACGCTCCCGCGCCTGCAACGCCCCTGCCTCTCGCAGCACCCGCTGGTGGCTCGCCGAACGTCAGCGCCGCAAAGCCTTCGTGGGAAGAGCTCAGCCCGCCGCGCGCACTGCGGCGGCGCTGAGATTGTCGATGTTGGCGCAGGCGTCGGATGGGAGTGGCGGCCAGCTACCGTCCGACGGGTGATCGGGGTCTCCGTACTGGGCCAGAGGGACCGCGGTCCAATCGACGGCAAGGCGGATGAGATGACCGTTCAGGCGGCCGTCGCTACTCGGCCGGTATGTGAGGCTGACGGCGCACCGCGACGGGACAGGGCCGTAAACGTTTGATCGGAGGATGATCCCGCTCAGGCCCGCTGCCTGGTAGGGGCCGTTGCCGGGTCCGGAGGACGCCTTCTGCTCGGTATCCATGCGGTATTCGAGATCGACCTGCAGCGTGTATTTCGCGCCTGGCTGGGTGAAATTCAGTTGGCAGTGATACGGAGCGATCCAGCTGGTCGAGTTCAAGGTCCAATCGCTGTACTGAGCTTTTACCGCGTCTGTGGCGGTGCAGGGATTCTTGCTGTACAGCACCCTCCCGTCGGCTGGCTTGTCGCGGGGAGTCAGGCTGTCCAGCCGATCGACGATCTTGCTGACATAACTCTTTGCTACATCGCACTTTTCGAGCCATGGCGTCTTGTCCGGTGCGCCGTCGGCTGGAACTTTGCGCAACCGCATCCGGTGTGCGTAGCCGGTGTGCCCGGCAGGTACGTAGTAATAGCAGGTGTCGGCGAAGGTGGGGTCGTCAGCCAGGTGGGAGCGGTAGATTGCGCGGCCGTTTACCGTTTCGGCCTTGTCCTGAGCACGGTCGGCATCGTCGTATACCTCACCGAGTGACAGTTCGAACAGGTAGAGCCCATCCTTCGAAGCGGGTTCGCCAACATGATCGCCTACCCTGAGTTGGCATCCGGCCAGTCCTGGCCCCTCGCGCGTCGCCGACTTCGCTCCAAGATTCATCGACTTCAACGGCTCGGTGTCCAACATTGAGCACGGATCGGTGGCGCGGATCCGTGCCATCAGCGGCTCAGCTTCGGCGCCAGTGACGATGGTGTCGTGCTTGCCTACCGAGTCCACGGGAGTGGATGGCCCGGTGGTGGTGGTGGTTGGCGTGGAAGTTGTTGTTCCGGTTGACTTGGGGCTGCTCGCCGCCACCGGGTGCCCGGTTGCGTTCTTTCCGCAGCCGGTCGCCGCGCTCGCACAGAGGAGTGTCAGCGCGGCGGCTGCGGCCAAGGTACGGAGTGTCATTACATCCCTGTCGAAGTGCTCGCGGAGCAGGATACCTCGAACGCGCCGTCTCGAAAATTATCTCATAATTCGCTCGCCTGCTTGCTCAAGTGTCGGTAGAGCGTGGCACGCGAGACATCGAACTCGGCGGCAATCTCGTCGATCGGACGGCCGGAATCTCGCATGCGGCGAGCGGATTCGATCATGTCCGAGGTCATTGCGCCGGGGCGGCCGCGGCGGTTCGGGCGGGTGGTGGGGACCGCGGCTACCGGCAGGTGGATGGGGCGAGTTTGTGCGGCCGACGCGCCGAGTAACCGCCGGGCACCATCGAGAATCGCCGCACGCAACTCGTCGGCGGGCCGGTCGGCGAAGATGACCACCGGATCGCTCAGTGCCGCATAGACCTGCGCGGCCCGCACTCGAGTGGTGAAATCGGCATGCGGCCCGGCGATCAGTTCCTGTGCCGATAGCGCTATGGTCCGCAACCGCGCGAAGGTTGCGTCGTCGGCGGATAGTGCCTGGTCCTGCATCTGCATCCGCAACAACTGACCATGTGAAAGCCACACCTCCAGTAGCCCGCCCACCACCGCCCAGCGGCGCGCCTGCGCGTCCCGCCCGCGTGCCGCCGCCTCGAGCACCATTTCGCTGTCGACCAGCAGCGGCTCGACGAGCGCGGCGACAATCTCGCTCTTGCTTGGAAAGTGGTAGAGCACAGCGGTTTTCGTCAGCCCGACCTGTTCGGCGATCTCGCGCACGGACACCGTGTGGTATCCGCGCTCCGCGAACAGGTCGAGCGCGGTCCGCAGGATGCGGGCACGCGAATCATCGGCCATGGTGACCGATACTACCGCTTGACTGACCGTTGGTCAGCGTCATACAGTTGCCTCGCTGACCAACGGTCAGATATTTTCGAGACAAGGAGCGGGCAATGCGGATTCTGATCTCCGGTGCGAGCATCGCCGGACAGACATTGGCGTATTGGCTTGTGCGGCACGGCTTCGAGCCGACCATCGTCGAGCGTGCGGCCGGACTGCGCGTCGGTGGCCAGGGGGTGGACGTGCGGGATCAAGCGATCGAGGTCGCCGAGCGCATGGGCATCATGGCGCAGATCCGGTCGGCGGCCGCCGATGTCGCCGGTATGCGGTTCGTGAATGCCACCGGCGATCCCATCGCCCAGGTCGATATGCAGAAGATCAAAGACAAATATGCCAGCGCCGAGGTGGAGATCATGCGTGGCGATCTCGTCCGGATCTTGCACGACAACAACACCGACGTGGAATACCTGTTCGGCGATTCGATTCGGGCCCTCGATGAGGACGACGACGGCATCACCGTCACGTTCGAACACGCCCCGCCACGGCGGTTCGACCTGGTCATCGGCGCGGACGGCCTGCACTCCACCGTGCGGCGCTCGGCCTTCGGCCCCGAATCGAATTTCGTCCGCCACCTGGACCATTACTTCGCATTCGGCAACGCCGATGCCGCGCTCGGGCCCGACCGCTGGGTGAGCGTCTACAACACCCCGGGCGCGATGGCGGGCATCTACCGTTCCGGCAATCACGCACAGGCCAAGGCCTACTTCATGTTCCGCAGCCCACTGCTCGACCTCGATCCGCGGGATATCACCGCGGCCCGTGCGCTGCTGACCGACCGGTTCGGCACCGAATCCGCATGGCACGTGGCACAACTGCTCGACGGCGCCCTCGCCGATCCGGACTTGTATTTCGACTCCCTCGGCCAGGTCCACATGGATACCTGGTCGACCGGCCGCATCGCCCTCGTCGGTGACGCCGCCTATTGCGCCTCACCTGCCTCCGGCGCCGGTGCCGAACTCGCCCTCGTGGGCGCATATCGGCTCGCCGGTGCACTCGCGGCAGCGAATGGCGACTACCGCATCGGTTTTCGCCGCTACGAGCAGAGCCACCGCGCGCTGGTCGAACGCAAACAGCAGATCGGCCCGAATCTGCGGCTGATGGTGCCGAAAACCCGCTCGGGCATGGCAATTCGGAATACCCTCACGCGGCTGCCCGTGCTGGAGTCCATGGCGGGTATGGAACGCATCATGGCGCCGAAGACAAACGAGTCCTTGCCTGAATACCCCGAGAGTCCGGTCACTGCCAAGACGTGTCGCCCGGCGTAGGGTGCCGACCATGGGGTTCTCAGTTGATCGGATCGACCACATCGTCATCAATTGCGTCGATATCGAGGCGACCGCCGCGTGGTACGAAAAAGTCCTCGGCATGCGGGTGGAGAAGTTCGGATCGAAAGGCCGCACCGCACTGTGCTTCGGCAATCAGAAGATCAACCTGCGGCCGATCGGTGCCCTCGCGGTCGACCCTGACTGGGTGACGGCGCGCACCGAGGCCGCAGGTTCGGCGGACTTGTGCTTCGTCACCCAAGCATCGCCCCAGGAAGTGCGAGATCACTTGGCGGCCTGTGGTATCGAGATCACCAATGGTCCGGTCACCAAGTCCGGCGCGATCGGTGACATGATCTCGCACTACTGCCGCGATCTCGATAGCAATCTGGTTGAGATCGCGGTCTATCCGGATCGCTGAGCTCAGCGGCGCAGGAATTCCAGGGCGGCGCGTTCGAAGGCCGCCTTGGCTTCGATCATTACCCAGTGGCCGCTATTCGGGAATACGTGCAGTTCCGCATTGGGAATCTGGCGCATCGGCACCAGTGCCATATCCGGCGGACTGACCCGGTCGTCCAACCCCCAGGTGAGCAGGGTGGGGCACTGCACCTTGTGCAGCATCGACCAATAGGGTGGCGTACTCGAATTCGCCAGGAATTTCTGCTGCATGGTCCAGGCGGCCGAGCTGTACATCATGGCGGCGGTTTTCTGGGTATCCGGATGCTGCGCGGCCGCCCAGCGTTCCTCGATGATCTCATCGGTGATGACCGCGGGGTCGTAGACCATGGCCCGCAACCAGCGCAGCAACTTGTCCCGATCGGGTTTGTCGGCGAATTCCTGCAGCAGCCGAATCCCTTCGCTCGGACTGGAACTGAAGATATTCGGACCGATTCCGCCGATGGTGACCAGCTTGCGCACCCGCTGTGGATGCGCAATCGCCAGATTCGCCCCGACGACACCGCCCATCGAATTGCCGACCATGGCCGCGGACTCGATGCCGAGCCCGTCCATGAATCGCAGCACCGCCGCGCCTGCGGTCAGCACGGGATGTCCGTCGACCGGGTCGCTCACGCCGAAGCCGGGAAATTCGAGGATGTAGCAGTGGAAGTGCTCGGCGAAGACCGCGAGATTCCCGCGATAGTTGCGCCAGCCGTTGACGCCGATTCCGGAGCCGTGCAGCAGTAACAGCGGCAGCCCGTCGCCGGCCTCGTGATAGCGCAGTACACCCTGATCGGTGGCGAGCTCTCGTTTCGTGCCTTCGTATGTCACGTCCATACCGGACACGTTAGAACACGTTCTAGCTTGGATCGTGCACCGCCGCTGATATCGACCCGCAAAGCGAACCGTTGGGTACATAATTGCGAAACGCTGGGCGATTCGGGACGCAGCGGTCTGGGCGACTATCTATGATCTGCGCTGGCAACTCGGCACCGTACGACGAGGAATCATGAGCTACCGAACAATCACAACCGCGACCATGCTGGGCACCGCGATCGCCGCATGGGCGTGCACAGCGCCGACGGCGAATGCTGCGGTGACCCGGGTGGGGGTGATGCCGGATTCGAACTACGGCCTCGCGACCAACTACGGCACCGACTGTCCGGCCACCGCCGAGGCCTACGTCAACAATGCGGCCGAACTCGTCTCCTTCTACGACAACGGCGTTCTACTCGGAGTGGTCCGTCCGCTGGGCGGCATCGCCCTGCTGACCTGGATCCCGAAGACGACGGGCCCGCACACGCTCAGCGCCGTGCAGGCGCCGGACGTCACACCCATCGCAACGGTGGACGTTCGAGTCGGCACCGGCGTACACGTCGACTTCGCCTGCGTCGTCTTCGGCGGTTGATCTCAGCAGGCTCCGCGATTATGTGATGGATTCGGCCTCTGGGGTCTCAGAGCACCCCGATGGCCTTGAGTAGTAACAGGGTCAGACCGGCCGTGCCCGCGAAGGCGACGCCGCCGTCGCGGATCACGATGCCCGCGGGCGAGCCGCTGGCCCTGGAGAGAATTCCGGAAATCACCGCGACGATTATGCCGACGAGCACGGCGACGACAACGAACAAGGCCTGAACGGTAGTGGACACTCGACGCTCCCTCGGTGTGGATCGTCGCAGTGTAAAGAGTGCGTTGGCTATCGGGTAGCAAAGTTGCGGGATAGGCTGCGCCGGAGCAGAATCCGCCGATGACGGTCCAGTGGCGGCCAGGCGGTTCGGCTGGGTGCGCCGACGATTCACAGGAATCCCTCACGTAATTTTGGCACGGTTCACGGAAAACCGAGGTTCACTGGAGTTACAGATTTGTGCGGATCGGCAGTATTGGGGCAGGTCCAGCCCAAGGAGGTCAGACCTTGCAGACAACCGCTTCGATCGCCATCGTCCGCCCCGAGTCGGTAAAGCTCGCCATCACACCCGGTGTGGTGAGCACGCGTGGGCGGCGTTCGCTCAATGCGGACGCCTTCGCCACCTACACCGACCCCACCGTCGGGCGCACCGCATTCGTCGTCGCCGATGGGGTCGGCGACAACCTGCCGGCGGCCAGGGCGGCGCGGACCGCGGCTTCGGTCGCCGCGCGGATCGGCGCGGGCAATGGCGCGCTGGCCGGGGTGGTCGCGGCCCAACAGGAGTTGCTGCGTGAATTCCCGGAGGAGCAGGCCGACAGTGTGCTCGTGATCGCCGTGCTACCCGCCGCCGATCAGCCCGACGGCCCCTGCGATATCGCCTGGGTCGGCGACTGTCGCGCCTACCGCTGGAATGGTCGGGTGCTGCATCAGATCACCACCGACCACACCGTCGCAGAGTTCATGCGCGCCAGGGGGGTTCGCCCGGCGAATCGCATGGACCACCTTGTCACCACCTCCACCCGCACCGCCAGTCCGGACGTCGTCGGTCGCGCAGCCACCGGATCGAGCCGGGGCCGACTGCTGTTGAGCACCGACGGCGTGCACAAGCGGCTCGATATGGTCGCGATCAAGTCGATACTCGTCGCGGGCCGAACCGCGGCTCATACCGCGGAAACCTTGGTGGACAATGCGTTACAGGTCGGTAGCACCGATAATGCGACGGCACTCGTGGTGGACTGCCGCTGACCCCATTTCCTGCTAGAACTATGTGGTCGGTGCGTCTAGTGGAGTGTGGGGTTATGCGGGCGATTCAGATCAGTGAGCTGGGCGGACCCGAGGTGTTGCGGGAGGTGGAGCTCAATGCGCCGGAGCCGGGTTCTGGTGAGGTCGCGATCGATGTCGAATATGTCGGGGTGAACTTCGCCGACTTGCAGGCGCGTTCGGTGGGGTATCGGGTCCGGGATCTGCCGTTCGTTCCGGGGCTCGAACTTTCGGGGCGAGTGCGCTCGATCGGCCCCGATGTCGACGGGTTCGCGGTCGGCCAGCCGGTGGCGGCGATCACCGAGGGCGGCGCTTATGCCGAGGTCGCCGTGGTTACCGCCGCCACGGTGTTCGCGGTGCCCGATGGTGTCGATTTGCGAACGGCCGCAACGCTTCCCACGGTCCTGCCGACCGCTTATGCACTGATCAATACCGTCGGTAGGTTGCAGCCGGGGGAGACCGTGCTGGTGCAGGCCGCTGCGGGTGGGGTGGGCACCGTGGTCGGGCAGGTGGCCAAGTTGGCCGGGGCCGGTGCGGTTTATGGCGTGGTCTCCAGCGAGGCCAAGGCGGAGTACGCGCGCAAACTCGGTTACGACGACGCCTTCCTGGCCGAGACCTTCGAGACCGATGTCCGGAAGGCTACCGGCGGACGCGGTGTCGATGTCGTGCTCGACCCAGTCGGCGGGCAGACGTTGCGGCGCGGTCTCGAATCGCTCGCGCTGTTCGGACGGCTGATCTCCTACGGCAACGCCAGTGGTGAGCCGGGCTGGCAGATCGGCCAGCCCGAGCTCTACCCGCGAGGACTATCGATCTCCGGATTCTCTATCCTCGGACTCACTGCCGATGCGCCGCAGGTTTTGCGGGAGATCGCCGATCGGGCGTTCCGGTTGGTCACCTCGGGGCAGGTGGAGCTGCCGATCACCGCGGAGTTCCCGCTGTCCGAGGTCGCCGAGGCACATCGATTGATGGCGAGTCGCACTTCGACCGGCAAGCTGGTGCTTGCGGTCAACGGTTGAAATCACTTGTCGGCCAGCCAGTTTCCGTGGAATCCGTAGGGCACCCGGGCGGGTAGGTGAATGGTCGCAACCGGTGGCCCGGCCAGCTCGGACGCGTCGAGGATGACGAGATCGCTCCGGTCGGTGTCGGCGTTGTAGACGTAGGTCATGAGATAGCCGTCGCCGCCGGGGCGCTCGTCCGCGGGTGCGAATGCGGCCTCGGCCGGAATGCGGCCCGGACCGAATTCGTGTGCCGTGCTGGTGCCGGTGTGCAGGTCGTAGCGCAGCAATGCGCCGCTGTCCCCGGCGACGGTGGCGTGGCCGAAGCGGGAGTCCAGACCCGCGAGCCGGTCGTCTATGCGCGGGAATTCGGCGTCGCGATCGTCGATCTGCTCCTCGGCGACAGTGCCGGTGACCAGATCGATGGTCCAGCGCCATAGCGAGGCCCGCTCCGAAAGGTGTGAATCCTGTCGCCACAGACTCTGATAGCGGATCACATGCAGCACGATCCGCCCCGGCTCATCGTGGGAATTGAGCGTGTGGAACACGTAGCACGGATCGATCGGGAACCACCGGATGTCGCCGTGCGGGTCGTCACGACGCAGTACCCCGAGCCGGGCCTGGTAATCGTCGCGCCACCGGAACGGCATGCCGCCACCGGATTTGGCGGTTTCGAGATCGAAAACCACTGGCAGATCCATGAATACGATATGGGCGGCGGTGAGGTTGAAGTCGTGGTGCATGGTCGCGGCGGGCACCTCGATCGGGCGGCTGACCAGCAGATTGCCAGCGGCGTCCGCGCGGTGGTAGGTCAGATAGGGCGCGGTGAGGTCGTAGCCGAAGAAATGCAGTTCGCCGGTGGTGGGGCAGGTCTTGGGATGCGCGGTCATGGCGGTGCGCAGCTTGCCGTCGAAATCGTAGGGGCCGACCGTATCCAGCTCACAGGTCAATTCGTACGGGTAGGACGATTCGACGAGTGCCAGGGTGCGTCCGGCATGCCGGATGACGTGGGTATTGGCGAGCCCGGCGGTGAGGTCACGGTTGCCATCGGCATCGCGGACCGCGGTGCCATCGGTGAAGGTGGAGGTGCGGACCCACCGGTTGCGATAGGAGACCGCGTGGCCCTGTTCGAGCCGGACCCCGTGCACCATGCCGTCGCCGAGGAACCAGTGCGGGGAGGCCGCAGCGTGCGGATTCGGGCCGTTGCGCAGGTACCAGCCGGTCAATGCGGCAGGAATCATTCCGGTGACCGGTAATTCGTAGGCGGTGAGCTCTTCGGTGACGGGCGCGTAGTTGCCGGTGAGGTGTGCAATCGAGGTGGACATCACGGATACCAATCTGTTCAGGATGCGGAAGGGTCGAGCGAGTTCGCCTTCGCCCGGATGAGGGCGACGTAGCGGATCGTGAAAACCACCGGAAGGACGAAGGCGAGTATCTGCACCGTGGTGCGCACGCCCGACGCGGAGTGTGCGAGCGCGGCCAGCGCGACGCAGCCGATCACGAAACTCGCGGTCCACACCGAAGTGATGACGTATGCCGTGCGGATGAAGATCGGATGATCCCAAAGTTCCTGCGGTGTCGTCTGTTTGGCGATCGGTAGCGTGAATGGCGTGCGCACGGCCAGCGAGACGCCCGCGACCAGGGCGAGCACGCCGGAGGACAGTGCCGGGGTGTAGGGGTGCAGGGCACTGTTCGGATCGGTGAAGGCGATGACGGTCAGTGCCGCGAAGAAGGCAACCGAGCCGATATCGATGGCCATGGCTTCCATGCGCTGACCGGCACGGATCTGCTGGGCGATGCCGAGCACCGAGACACCCGAGGCAGCCAGCGCGCCCCACTGCCAGTACTGCGACGGAACCACGGCGAAGAGGATCCATGGGGCGAAAGCGCGCAGATAGGACATGTCGGAGAACTCCTCGATATTCCAGTTTTGACATGTCTAAGTTAGAGGCTGATCTTTCGACATGTCAATAGTGGAAGGTAGGGTGATGGCATGAGTCTTCGGTACGCCCTGCTCGGACTGCTGGCCGATCGTCCGGCCAGCGGCTACGACCTGTTGCAACGATTCAAGGTGTCGCTGGCCAATGTCTGGCCCGCCACCCAGAGTCAGATCTATACCGAACTCACCAAACTCGCCGACGCGGGCTCGATCGCGGTTTCGGACGAGGGTCCGCGCGGCCGCAAGGAGTACACGATCACCGAGGCGGGGCTGACGGATTTGCGGGAGTGGCTCACCACGACCAAGCCGAAACGTGTGGCGCGCAACGAAATGCTGCTGCGCGTCTTCTTTCTCGGCGCGGTTCCCCGGGCGTATGCCCGCGACTACCTGTCCGATATCGAAAACGGAGCCAAGAAGGCCGGGGCCGAACTGGCTGCACTCGAGGCGTCGATCGACTGGGACGATGACGACCTGTCCGTCTACGGCCGCATCGCGATGGAGTGGGGGCAGCGCTTCCATGCGATGAGCCAGGAGTGGGCCGAGTGGGCCATCGGGCAGATTCCGGAGCGCTAGTTCGAATATGTTTCGAGTCAGGACTTCGACCGATCCTCAAATGTGAATATCAGGATGACATACTCATGAGTTAGAGAACTATCTTCAACAATATGGACCTGACCTTGAATGATCTTCATACTCACACTGAGGTGATCGAACCGATCACATGTCGCCAATCCGCCGGATCGACGTACAGGAGTGTTGATGAAGATCGGAATTCCCCGCGAGGTCAAGAATCACGAGCACCGGGTCGCGTGCACACCCGCGGGTGTGCACGAGTTGGTTTCGCGCGGACACGAGGTGTACATCGAGGCCGGTGCCGGCCAGGGATCGGCGTTCGAGGATATGGCGTATGCGGCCGTCGGGGCACGGGTGCTGGATACCGCCGACGAGGTCTGGGGCACCGCGGAAATGGTGCTCAAGGTGAAAGAGCCAGTAGCCGAGGAGTATTCGCGCATGCGCGCGGGGCAGCTGCTGTTCACCTACCTGCATCTGGCGGCATCCAAGGAGTGCACCGACGCCCTGCTGAACTCCGGGATCACCTCGATCGCCTATGAGACCGTCGCCGGTAAGGATGGATCGCTGCCGTTGCTCGCGCCGATGAGCGAGGTCGCGGGACGGCTCGCGCCGCAGGCCGGTGCGTATCACCTGATGCGTAGCGGCGGTGGCCGCGGCGTGCTGATGGGCGGTGTGCCGGGGGCGCGTCCGGCCAAGGTGGTCGTGCTCGGTGGCGGCGTTTCAGGGAGCAATGCGATCGCCGTCGCGGTCGGTATGCACGCGGATGTGACGGTACTGGATCTGAACATCGCGCGCCTGCGTGCGCTGGACGAGCAGTATCGCGGTCAGGTGCGGACCATCATCTCCAACAGCTTCGAGGTGGAGAGTCTGGTCCGGGAGGCGGATCTGGTGATCGGCGCGGTGCTGGTACCCGGTGCGAAGGCGCCGACGCTGGTGTCCAATGACCTTGTCGCACAGATGAAGCCGGGTTCAGTGCTGGTCGATATCGCCATCGATCAGGGCGGTTGCTTCGCGGATTCGCGCCCGACCACCCATGCCGAGCCGACCTACCGGGTGCACAACTCGGTCTTCTACTGCGTCGCCAATATGCCCGGCGCGGTGCCGTACACCTCGACCGTCGCCCTCACCAATGCCACACTGCCGTACGCGATTTCGCTCGCCGAGCGCGGCTGGCGCGATGCGGTCGCCGCAGATCCGGGCCTGGCGGCCGGTCTGAGCACGCACCGCGGACACCTGCTGTCCGAATCCGTTGCAGCCGCGCACAACTACGCTACTGAGAGGCTGGCCGCCTAAGCGGGATGGCAGCCGGGGCTGAGCTAAGTCATCGGGCTGGTTCGCGGGCGCACGTGCTCGAAGATGAGGATCGTCTCGGTGGAGGCGACCGCGGGATGTGCGCTCAGATGTTGCAGTACGAAGACCCGAAGTCCCTCGGTGTCGGCCGTGGCGACATGGATCAGATAGTCGTCGGCGCCTGCGATGAAATACACGTTCAGCACTTCGTCGAGTTCGGCCAATTGCTCCCCGAACTCGGCGAGGTGCGGACGTGCATTGCCATGCACCCGAACCGCGATCATGGCCTGTAGATTCCGGCCGAGCGCGGCCGGATCGATGTCGGCGTGGAAGCCGCGAATCACGCCGCGCTCCACCAGCGACCGTACCCGCCCCAGACACGTCGACGGCGCGATGCCCGCGACATCGGCGAGCGCGCTATTGGTCATGCGGCCGTCGCGTGCGAGCTGATCGAGCAGTATCCGGTCGATATCGTCCAATTGCACCGCCGGACCGGGCGCGGTCCGCACGGCACCGACCGCCGGTCCGATCGGCGAATCAATCTTCCTCACCAGGTCAACTGTATCGAAGATCATTCGATCGAGGGCCGGTCACTGCGCTAGGATCGTCGCGTGGGTATCTACTGGCATGCCGTTACGCCGCCGCCGTGCGCCTGATCGGGCGCACCTGCTGAATTCCTGATTCGCGGTCCGGGCTGTTTCTGAGGACAGTCTCGAGGTGATGTCGTGCGCCCGTTTCGAATCCCTGTCGAATTCGATGACGGAAGTGCATGGCCTTGTCTGATATCAAAGATGTTGTTGCGGTTGGGCATTCGAGTGTTCGGGCGTTCAGTGGTCCGGTTCCCATCCTGACCGCGGCGGTGCTGTGGGGGACTACCGGAACCACGAGTTCATTGGCTCCCGCGGGTGCGTCCGCTGCGGCGATCGGATCTGCCGGGTTGGTGCTCGGTGGGCTGTTGTTGTTCTTGTCCGCCGGTGCGCGGTTACGGTGCACTCGCGGCGAGTGGTGGTTGGTTGTGGTCGGGGCGTTGGCGGTGGCAGGGTATCCGGTGACCTTCTATCCGGCTGTGGGGCGGACGGGGGTGGCTGTTGCCACGGTGATCGCGCTCGGTAGCGCGCCGGTTTTCGCCGGTCTGTTGGCCTGGGTGTCCGGACAGGGGAGGACGAGCCGGCGATGGGGCGGCGCCACCGCGGCGGCGGTACTCGGCGGTGCGGTCCTCGTGCTCGGGCCGGAGGTGACGGGCGGGACCGCGCAGGTCGACCTGCTCGGCATCGTGTTCGCCGCATTCGGTGGACTCACCTACGCCGTCTATTCGCTGATCGGCGGCAGGCTCATCGCGCATGGTCATTCGTCGAATGCGGTGATGGGCACGATGTTCGGCATTGCCGGATTGCTCGTGCTGCCGGTTGTGTTGTGTACCGAGACTTCCTGGCTGCATACCGGTCGCGGTATCGCGGTGGCACTGCATTTGGCGGTGTTCACCACCTTCGTTGCCTATCGTCTGTTCGGTTACGGCCTGCGGCATACGACCGCGCAGGTGGCAACGACATTGACGCTCGCCGAACCCGCCGTGGCCGCGGTGCTCGGTGTGGTTGTGGTCGGTGAGCGGTTGCCGATCGTGTCATGGTGCGGGTTGGCTGTGCTGGCACTCGGGCTCGCATTCCTGACGATCGGCGCGCGCGACCGCTGACGGTTCGGTGCTCGACGCCGCAAGGTTACCGATTCGCTTGGGCCAGTGCGGATTCGGCGGCGTCGAGCACCTTGCCGAAGGAGTGGAGAATCACCGGTTTGGCGAGGACGCGGGTGAACCAGGCTGCGGCGAACGGTAGGCGCGCCTCGGCGGTGGTGGTCCAGGTGACCCGCGTGCCGCCGTCGACCTCGGTGAAGATCAGTCGGCCACCCTCGTGGCGCGACGCCGGAACGCTGCGCTCGACGAGGTAGCTGAATTCGTGCGGTGCGTTGTAGCCGGTGATGCGTTCGCGGAACCAGCCGATGCCCCATGTCAGGATTCGGACGGCGCCGAGCCCGTACGGTGCCGTCTCGCCCTGTTGGATCAGGTGCTCGCGCAGCACGATTCGCGCCTTCGTGTAGTTACTTGCGTTGGTCAGCCAGTCGAAGACGTCATCGATCGGCGCCGCAATGACGCGCTCGATTGTCATGGTTTCCATAACACCCCTCCCATTTGTCTACTACATGCGATAGTAGTGTCGTGAGAGGCGGGATGCCAGGGCTACTGCCCTGGAGCTGGCGCCTTGGCGCGCAACACCTCCAAGAACGCGCGCATCCACTGCGGATGGTCCGGCCACGCGCGGCCGGTCACGATATTGCCGTCGACATGGGCCGGACTGTCTTCCCATTGTGCGCCAACGGCATTCAGATCCGGTGCCAACGCCGGATAGGCGCTCGACGAACGACCGTTGAGCGCGCCCACGGCAAGCAGAATCAATGGACCATGGCACAGTGCCGCGATCGGTTTGTCCTCGTCGACGAAATGTTTGACGACCCTGCGACACTCCGCATTGCCGCGCAGATACTCCGGCGCGCGTCCGCCGGGCAGTACCAATGCCGCGTACCGACTCGGATCGACATCGGCCAGCGCGATATCGGCGGGCCAGGTGTGTCCGGGTTTCTCGGTATAGGTATCGAAACCGTCCACGAAATCGTGCACCACGAACTGCAGCTTCTTGGCGGTGGGGGCGGCCACCTGGACCTCGTACCCCTCCTCGAGCAGCCGCTGGTAGGGGTACATGACCTCCAGGTCTTCGGCCGCGTCTCCGGTGATCAGCAACACGCTTGTCACGGGACATCACCTCCGGTGCGAATTTTATCGACAATCGGCAGCGGAGGCAGGGGCTTTCGGGCTACGTAAGGCGGGGATGCGGCCGAATTCGTTCGAGTTGGGCGGCGACGGACAGGATGGTGGTCTCACCATTCGACGGTCCGACCAGTTGGACCGCCAGCGGGAGTCCATCGCTGGCCATGCCCGCGGGTAGTGAGGCGGCGGGATGTCCGGTCACATTCCAGAGTCCAGTAAAGGCAACCATCGGGACCGAGGCGATTTGTGCGCGGACGGTATTCGTATTGTCGAGGACACCGACCCGCGGTGGGCGGTGTGCGATGGTGGGGGTCAGCAACAGATCGCACTTGTCGAAGATGCGATCGGCCTTGCGCGCCAAGGCTTCACCGCGGCGCATGGCCCATTCGACCACCGGCCGACGTGCCCAGAAAGCGAGCGCCAGGGTTTGGCGAGTACGGCGTTCGAGCCGTTCCGGATGGTCGACGAGCGGGATCTCGGCGCGCACACCACCGTAGAACTGCGGATAGAAGGCGAACGTGAAATCGGGATAGTCCGGATCGATCTCGAAGACCGTGTGGCCCAGTTGGGTAAGGAGTTCGGCGGTGTCGTGCACCGCACGCACATGTTCGGGAACCGCTCTCGCGAGAACCGTCTGTGATTTCGTGGTGTAGCCGATGCGCAGGCGCGTCGGTGCGCGCCGCGCGGCCTCCTCGAACGACATCGCCGGATCGGGCGCGTGGAAGCGATCGGCCGGTGTGGCGCCGCGGATGACGTCGTAGATGATCGCCGAATCCAGCACGCTTCGGGTGAGTGGTCCGATAACGCCCAAAGCCCACCACAGATGTGTGTTCGGTGCGGTCGGCACCCGTCCGCGCTGGGTTTTCAGGCCGAAAAGTCCGCAGCAGGCGGACGGAATGCGGATCGAGCCGCCGCCGTCCCCACCGAGCGCTGCGGGCACCAACCCCGCGGCGACCGCCGCGGCGGAGCCGCCGCTGGAGCCGCCGGTGGAGCGAGTCCGATCCCACGGATTGCGGGTCAGCCCGTAGGTGGTGGACTCGGTGTAGGGCCACTGCCCGAATTCCGGCATGGTGGTCTTGCCGACGATGACCGCACCCGCCGCACGCAGCCGCCGCACCACCTCGGCATCGGCGACCGCCGGGGTGAGGTTGGCGCGGGTACCGAAGGTGGTCGGGACGCCCGCCACATCGATCTCGTCCTTCACCGCGATCGGGATGCCGTGCAGCGGTCCACGCGCCGCGACGTCCAGCTGATCCCGTTCGATGGCTTCGGCGATGGCCTGTTCGTGCAGCACGCGAGTGAATGCATTGAGCTCGCCCGCCTCTTCGATCCCGTCGAGGGTCGCCTCGATCAGTTCACGGGCCGTCAGCACCCCTTGGTCCAGCAGTTGCCGCTGCTCCCACACACCCGCGGATACGACCTCGCGAAGATCCATCTCTACCGCTCCCTCCGACCCACACGTCGTGTTGTTTCGATCGAGCTGCGAGCAGTCGTCACCTGGCCTGACCTGTGGAATCAGTCATTGATCCGAGCACCGACAGTAGTTAGTCAACTGACCATTCCGCAATTGATACGGACCGCGCGTGCGCTGGGTTCAATATTGCAGGTAACAATATTTCCGAACGCTACAGCCAGGGCACCCCGGCCCGCAGCAACACATTGGCGTACGGCCGGGCCTCGCCGGTGCGCACCACGAATCGGCAGGCTCCGATGCGCTGTTTGAAGTCGTCGTGGTCGATCAACTCGGCGTTGAGGCCGCTGAGCAAGCCCGCGGCCTCCGGATTAGTGTCCGCGACGTCGCGGCTGCCCCAAGCGGCTTCGACAGTCACCTCTCCCAGGATCAGTTCGAGTACCGGCTCGAACCGCGGAAATCCGTAGCTGATGCCCAGGTCGATGACCGGCACGCCGACAGGTGTCGGCAGACCGGAATCGCTGACGGCGAAGAGGTCGGTATGGCGCAGCGCCGTGAGTGCGGCGAGCAATTCGGCGTGAATGAGTCCGCTGGTGCGCAAAGTTCGATTCCTTGTCGAAGAAGGGGGTCAGACGAGGGGCTGGGCGATGGGGATGGCCGCGAGCGCTGTGACGATCTGAGCCCCGGTGGGGTAGGAGGCGTGGGTTCCCGGTGTCTGGACGGCGAGCGCACCGGCCGCGGTGGCGTAGGCCACGGCGCCACCGAGCGGCATACCATCGGCGAGTGCGGTGGCCAGCGCACCGACGAAGGCGTCGCCCGCACCGGTGGAATCCACCGAATTCACCTGTGGCGCAGCCTGATAGCCACCGGCAACCGGGGCCGGCACATCGCAGCGGTGCGCCCACACCGACCCGGCGGCCCCCAATGTGGCGACGACGGACTGCACCCCGCGCAGGCACAGCGAACGGGCCAAGTGGAATGCCTGCTCGGGAGTCCGCGCGGTGGTTCCCGTCAGTGCCGACAGCTCGGATTCGTTGACGATCAGGGGATGGCAGCGGCGCAGCAGCTCATCCGGCAGCGCCGTCGCCGGAGCGGCATTGAGGACGAACCGGCGCGCTCGGCGCGCGGCCCATTCGACCACGTTCGGCGGCACTTCCAACTGTGCGACGACGACTTCCGCCGACCGCAGCAAGTCGGCCTCGGCCATGGTGTCGAGTTCGGATTCGGGTTCCCAGCCGAAGTTGGCGCCGGGGTCGACCACGATCTGGTTCTCGCCGTCGGCGACGGTGATGTAGGCGGTTCCGGTCCGCGCGTCCTGCACCTCGCGCAGTGCGGTGAGCTCGACACCATACTCGCGCAACGATTTTCGCAGTCCGGGATCGGCATCACGGCCGATTCTGGCAATGAATTCGACCCGGCCGCCCGCTCGTGCCACCGCGACGGCCTGATTGGAACCCTTGCCGCCCAGGTTGGTTCGCGAGCGCAGTGCCAGCACGGTCTCGCCGGGCCGCGGCAGCTGTTGCACCTCACAGACGATGTCCTGGTTGACCGAGCCGAGGACGACAACCGTCACGACTCGGCTCCGTTCGCGGTGAGCTCCAGATTGCCGGGTGCGGCACCGGTGATCAATGCGACCAACCGGTCGCCGTCCACTTCGTTGATCCGATGTGCCGCAACGGATTTGCCGCGTCGCAGCACCACGACATTGTCGCAGATCCGCATGACCTGTGCCAGATCGTGGCTGATGATCAATACGGTGATCCCGCGCTCGCGCAGGCCGCGCACCAACTTCTCGACCGCCGCGGTCTCCCGCACGCCGAGCGCGGCGGTGGGCTCGTCCATGATCACCATGGATTTGCCCCAGGCCACCGCGCGGGCGATGGCGATGCTCTGGCGTTGTCCGCCGCTCATCCGGCGCACGGTGGTACGCACCGAGGGCACATCGACATCCAGATCGCGCAGGATCTCGCTGCTGCGGGCGATCATCGCCCTGCGGTTGACGATGCCGAACGGATATACCAATTCGCGGTTGAGAAACAGGTTCTGCCACACGGCCAGATCGTCGATGAGAGCGAGATCCTGATACACGGTCTCGATACCCATCTTGCGGGCGTGCTCCGGTGAGCGCAGGCGCACCGGTTCACCCTTGAACAGGATCTGCCCGGTATCCGGTGTCTGCACGCCGGTCAGGCAGCGCACCAATGTCGACTTGCCCGCGCCGTTATCGCCGACCAGGGCGGTGACCTCGCCCTCCGGAATCGTCAGCGAGACCCCGGCCAACGCGCGCACCGAGTCGAAGGACTTGGTGAGCTCGCGCGCCTCCAGCAATGGAATCGTCATGTCCTTGGCCTACTTTCGGAAGCGGGCGATGCCGGCGGCAAGCAGTAGCACCGCGCCGACGGCGACCGGCTGGTAGTACTGCGAGATACCGAGAATGGTGAACCCGTTGATCAGCGAGGTGAACAGCACCGCACCGCAGACGGTGCCGAGCACCGACGCCTTGCCGCCGGACAGTGACGAACCGCCGAGCACCACTGCGGCGATCGAGCTCAGCAGGTAGGTGGTCTGCAGCGACGGATCCGCGCCGCCGTTGCGGGCGACCAGCATGACACCGGCTATGCCGCACAGCAATCCGGACATGGCGTAGGCGAACAGCCGGATCCGGTTCACCGAGATACCGGTGTCGCGCGCGGCCTCCAGTCGTCCGCCGGTGGCGAGTAGATGAGTGCCGATCCGGGTGCGGAAGATGATGCCCGCCACGACCAGTGCGGCGAGCAGTGCCAGCAGCCAGAACCAGCGCACCGGACCGATACCGTCGAGTGCGAGCCGTTGTAGGAAGCGGGAACTCACGGCCTCGGTATTGCCATGCGTCAGCAGCAGGGTGATGCCGTTGAGCACGCTCAACATGCCGAGTGTGACCACGAAATCGGTCATATGCAGTCGGCCGACCAGCACACCGTTGACGACGCCGACCGCCAGTCCGGCGAGGATCGCCGCCCCGATGGCGACCGCCATCGGGTAGCCGTGGCTGGCCAGATAGCCGAGAACCGCTGCCGCCCATGGCAGATTGGCGCCGACCGACAGATCGATGCCGCCGACGGTGATCGCGAACTGCTGACCGAGCGCGAGCACGGTGAGGATGGTCGAGGCGACCAGCAGATCGCCGATATTTTCCGCCGTCAGGAAGTTCGGGGTGGCGATGAAGAATGCCACCCACAACACGACCAGGGCCAGCGGTGCCGCGAATTCGGCGACCTTGGCGAGGATCTCCGTGCGCCCCTCACGCGCGCGGAGTTCTTCGGTTGCCTCTGCGGTCACTTGTTCAACAGCCCTTCCACCGGGTTGTCGAAGGCGACGATCGGGCGCGGGAACGCCGCGATCTGCTGGTCGACATTGTCCTTGCCGATGAAGGCGATGGGGGAGACCACGCGCTCGGGCAGCTTCTTGCCCTGGTGCTCGGCCAGGCAGCTCTGCACCGCGAGTTGTCCTTCGGCATACGGGTATTGGGTCACCGTGCCGGTCAGGGTGCCCGCCTTGACGGCATCGAGGGCGGCTTGGATGCCGTCGACGGAGACCACCTTGATCTGGCCGGTCCGGCCCGCGTTCTTGATGGCCTGTGCCGCACCGAGGCCCATGGTGTCATTGGCCGCGAAGATGCCGGTGATATCCGGATGCGCCTTCAGGATCGCCTCGGTGACCTGCAGGCCCTTGTCCTGTTCGTAGTCGGCGGGCGCCTTCTGCGCGATCTCCAGCTTGCCCGCGACGGCATCGGTGAAGCCCTGGTCGCGGTTGATGCCGTTCTGCTCGCCCGCGATCCCCTGCAGGATTGCGACCTTGCCGGTGCCGCCGAGCACCTCGAGCATCTTCTGCCCGGCGATGCGGCCCGCATCGAGATTGTCCGAGCCGATGAAGCTCGCATACGACACCCCGGCCTGAGCGGAGGCCTTCGCATCGATCTGGGTGTCGAGATCGAGGATCGGAATGTTCTTGCGCGCCACCGGCGTCAGCGGCGTGATCACATTCGTGGCATTGACCGGCACCACACCGAAGCAGTCGTAACCCTGCGCGGCCAGGGTGGAGATCTGGGCATTCTCACCGTCGGCGTCGGTCTCGGACTGTCCGGCCTGCACCGTGACCTTCACCCCGAGCTTCTGTCCCTCCGCGAGGGCGCCGTCACGCAATGCCGCCCAGTAGGGGTTGGTGAAGTTCCGGGTGACGATCGCGATCTTGAAATCGCCGTCGCCTCCGTCCTGTCCACCGCGACCGCAGGCAGCGGCGGCAAGCGCGCCGATGAGGACAAGCGGCGCCATTGCACGCCTGAATCGAGCATTCATCGTGAGTTCGACCTATCCGTCTCAAGTATCAACTCGTGTTGATCAACGCGAGTTGATGAGTAGTGTGTGACCCGAGTCACCGGCTGTCAAGTACTTGTGCGGAGTGCTTGGATGGACGGTCGGAGCAAGGAGAGATTTCCGATGGCAGTCACACGAGCCGACGTGGCGCGGCTGGCCGGTACGTCACCGGCGCTGGTGAGCTATGTGCTCAATGGCGGACCGCGGCAGGTCGCGCCCGCGACCAAGGCCCGGATCGAGGCGGCCATCGCCGAACTCGGCTACCGGCCCAATATGTCCGCGCGCAGCCTGCGCATGAACCGCGGACATGCGCTGGGCATGGTGATTCCGGACGGCGCGAACCCGTTCTTCGCCGAACTGTCCGCAGTGATCGAGGCGGCTGCCTTCGCGCGAGGGTATCCGCTGTTCGTCGGCAATGCCGCCGGCGACGCGCAACGCGAACGCGCCTATGTGCGCACCTTCATCGATCGCAGAGTCGAAGGGCTGCTTGCGATTTCGTCGTCCTGGGAGACCGGCATCGCCGATGCCTGCGAGGAGGCGGGCATGATCTTGGTGGCACTGGACCGCGTCATCGATCCGGCGCGTTGCGCGCACGTCATGTGTGATTCGGTCGCGGGCGCGGAGCAGGCCGTCGCCCATCTCATCGGACACGGTCACCGCGAAATCGCCTGCCTGAGCGGTCCGCACGTGTCCACCGCGGAGGACCGCGTGCAGGGCTACCGAAATGCGTTGGCGGCCGCCGGACTTGCCGAAGGACGTATCGTGCGAACGGATTTCGGCGGTGCCGCGGGCTACCGCGCACTGGCCGACCTCATGGCCGATTCACGCCGCCCCACAGCGATTTTCGTAACCAGCGATTTACAGGCGATGGGTATGCTCCGCGCCGCCTACGACGCCGGACTGCGCGTACCCGACGACCTCGCCGTGGTCGCCTTCGACGGAATCGAATACTCCCGCTACACCCGCCCCGGTCTGACCACCATGGTCCAGCCCACCCGTCTCATGGGCGAGACCGCCATCGACCTGCTACTACAACAGCTCGACGACCACACACCCCGCCCCGGAGTGGTGAATCTCGAAGCGGCACTGCACACCAGAGGTTCGTGCGGCTGCCCCGACGAGTTCTGAGGGCTACTGGTCGACGGTGAGGCCTTTGGCTTCCAGGATCGCGGCCAGGTTCGAGACCTGGATGGGGGTCTCACCCGTTTTGTAGCGTTCGATGTAGGTCGCCTCTGCGGAGTCGCGCTCGCGGGAGGCGGCGATTGCGGATCGGATTTCTTCGCGTCGGATGACCACGACACCGTCGCAGTCGCCCTTGACGATATCGCCCGGATAGATGACTTGGCCGCCGAAGACGAGGGGCTGGTTGATGGGGCCGAGGGTTTCCTTGACGGTGCCCTCAATGGAGACATGCTTGGCGAAGGCCGGGAACCCGAGTTCGCGGATTTCTCGGGTATCGCGTACGCCGCCGTCGGTGACGAGGGCGGAAATGCCGCGGGCGGCACACGCATTGGCGAGGACGTCGCCGAATTGCCCGGCGGGCTGGTCGCCGGATGCTACGACGAGCACGTCGCCGGGTTGGGCATAGCTGATCGCGACCTGCAGCATGATGTTGTCGCGGGGGTGGCAGACGACGGTGAATGCGGATCCGCAGAAGGACATGTCGCGGTCGATGGGTTTGATGTCCGAGTCGAGTGCGCCCTTGCGGCCCTGGGCCTCGTGGATGGTGGCCGCCGAGAAGGTGCCGAGTTCGTCGATGAGTGCGCGGTCGGCACGGTCGATCTTGGTGGTGACGTGAACCATGGTTTCTCCGTGATGGGGTCGGGCTGTGGTCAGCTCAGTGCGGCAACGGCTTTCGCGATTTCGGCGGCGGCGGTGCGCAGCACGTCCGCTGAGGTGGCGAAGGAGATGCGCAGGTATGACGGCGCGCCGTAGGCGGAGCCCTGGATCGTCGCGACCGAGGCGGTCTCGAGCAGATACAGCACGACGTCCTGGTCGTCGTGCAGCACTCGGCCGTCCGGCGTCCGCTTGCCGAGGAGTCCGGCGCATCCCATGAACAGGTAGAACGCGCCCTGCGGCCGCACCGGTGCGAGTCCGTCCACGTCGGCGAGCAGGTCGAACATGAGGTCGCGGCGCGCGCGGTAGCGCACGATCGACTCGGCGACGAAGCTCTGGTCGCCGGAAATCGCCGCGGCCGCGGCCGCCTGGCTGATCGAGGACGGGCAGGACGAGCTCTGCGACTGCAGTTTGTTGATCGCCGCTATGAGATGTGGGTGCCCCACTCCGTACCCGAGTCGCCAGCCGGTCATCGCGTAGGACTTGGAAACTCCGTTGACGACGAAGATCTGATCGCGCAGTTGCGGCGCCACGGACAGCAGGCTCGGGGTGCGCTGATCGGTGAAGACGATCTCGTCGTAGATCTCGTCGCACAAGATGTTCACGTGCGGGTGCCGCTCCAGCACGGTGGCGAGTGCCGCGAGTTCCTCCGCGCTATACACCGCGCCGGTCGGGTTGGACGGCCCGTTGAGGATCACCCATTTCGTGGCAGGAGTGATCGCCGCCTCCAATCCCGCTGCGGTGAGCAGGAATCGGTCCGATTCGGGGCAGTCCACGACAATGGGCGTGCCACCGTGCAGGGTGACCATATCCGGATAGGACACCCAGTACGGCGACGGCACGATGACCTGGTCGCCTTCTTCGACCGTCGCCATCAGCGCCATGAAGATGACTTGCTTGGCCCCGCCGCCGACGGTGATCTCGTTGTCGCCGACTGTGCTTCCGGTCCGGTCGAGTATCCGCGCCGCAATAGCCTGCCGCAGCTCCGGAATACCGTTCACCGCAGTGTATTTGGTGAGCCCGGAGTTCATGGCTGTGATCGCTGCGGCCTTCACATGATCGGGGCTGTCGAAATCCGGTTCGCCTACGGTCAGGTCGAGGATCACCCGACCTGACGCGCGTAGCTCACGAACCCGTTGTGCGGCAGCGGAACTCGGCGATTCTCGCATCCGCTCGACGCGGGCGGCGAGGGCAGCGAGGGGAACGGGAGACATGCTTTCCTCCTGGGGAGATCGACATAGGGTTCAGAAAGCCAGCAGCACTTTGGCGGAGGCCGCGGCATCCTTGGCGACGGCGAAGGCCGCCAAGGCATCTCGAAGGGGGAACTCGTGGCTGATGACCGACTCGACGACTAGGCTCCCATCGGCGAGTGCGTCGAGTACCGCGTCGATCTCGTCGTTGAAGCGGAACGATCCGACGACCTCGAGTTCACGTGTGACGACCAGCGACAGCGGCGCGGGCTGCAGTCCGGTGGGCAGTAGCCCGAGCAGGACCACCCGGCCACCTCGGGTGGCGCCACGAATGGCGGATTCGAGTCCGAAGCGGTTGCCGGAGCATTCGATGACGATGTCGGCGTCCACCGCGGCGATCATGTCGGTGTCGTCGGCCTTCAACGTTGTGGTCGCGCCGAGTTCGCGAGCAATAGCCAGTGGATAATCATGGATGTCTACTGCCGTGATCGCGGCGGCACCGGCGCGGCGCAGTACCGACACCACTAGCGCGCCGATCGGACCGCAACCGATCACCAGCGCGTTCTTTCCCGCGACCTCCCCCGCGCGCGAAACCGCATGCCAGGCAACCGAAGCCGGTTCCGCTACGGCCGCCGTTCGCAGCGGAAGACCATCGGGCAGCGGTCGGAGCATCCGGGACGGCAGCACCGCATAACGCGTGAATGCTCCGTGTGTATGAGGGAATTGGGCCGCACTGCCGAGATAGGTGCACCCGGGCGACAGGTTGGGACGATCGGTGGGATAGCGCAGGCTGTTGCCGCCCGGCGTCGCCGGATGTACCGCCACCCGGGTACCCGTTCCGGGCCCGCCACCGTCTGCGGCCTGCTGGACCACCGTGCCGACCACCTCGTGTCCGAGTAGCATCGGTGCCTTCAGGATCGATTCGCCTGCGGCTCCATGGGTCCAGTAGTGCAGGTCGGATCCGCAGATGCCGCCGTATGCGATTTCCACGACCGTATCGGACGGTCCCGGCGGTGTAAGGGCAATGGCTTCGACGCGAAGATCGCCCGCCGTATGTGCCACGACTCCCAATGTGCGAGAAGGCAATTCGGTCATCGGTAGCAGCGACCTCAATCCTGCCGCCGGACGAATTCGAGCCCACCGGGCACCTGGAACGTCGGCGTGATCTCGATCAGACCCAAATTCACATGCCGCGGTGCGTCGATCGCGAACTCGATGGTGTCGGCGATGTCTTTCGTCGTAATGGATTCGTAGCCTTCGTAATAGGTCTGCCATGCCTCCCGCATCGCCTCGGGTGTGCCGCCGAGATTGCGTCCGAAGATTTCGGTCTCCACCCGGCCGGGGCAGATCTCGGTGACCCGGACACGCCTGCCGATGACATCGTTGCGGAGCTGGCGCGAGATCTGGTGGATCGCGGCCTTTGTCGCGTGATAGGCCGTGTGGCCGTAGAAGTTGTAGAGACCCGCGATGGAGCTGATATTGACAACATGACCGAGGTCTCGTTCGACCATGCCCGGCATCAGCAGCCGACACAGATGTAGCACGGCACGGAGATTGACGTCGACCATGGCATCGACCGATTCCGGTGCTGCGTCGAGGATATTCCCGGTGGCCGATACCCCGGCGTTGTTGACCAGGACATCGATTTCGAGCTGGCCGACCGCATTGGTGAGTGCGGCGGTATCGGTGACATCGACAGCGAGCGGGATCATCCCGGTCCGTGCGGCCACCTCGTCGAGCCGTGCGGCGTCGCGGGCGACGCCGTACACGGTGAGGCCACGCTTGGCGAGCGTCTCGGTGATCGCGGCTCCCATCCCGGTATTGGCTCCGGTGACGAGGGCGGTTCGGTAGTCGTCGAAAGGCATGACACTCCTTGTCTCGGGTGAGTCCGTTCTGCTTGTGGTCAGAGCGTGTCGCGCAGGGGCAGGTGGGCACGGTCGGTGACGGTGCTGACCGCCGCGAGCGTGCCGAGTGCGGTGGCGACGGCATAGACGGCCGGGACGTAGATGCCGAAATGCGGGATGAGCCAGGTCATCAGCAGCGGTGCGGTGCCGCCGAACAGCGCCGATGAGATGTTGTAGCCGAGCCCGTAGGCGGAGTACCGGACCCGGGTCGGGAACAGTTCGACGATGAGGATGTGGATGACCGCGGTGTGCCCGGCGAAGATGACGGCCATGATGCAGGCGCCGAGCACCGCGAGTGCGAAACTGCCGGTCGCGATGAGGGCGTAGCAGGGGATAGCGCCGACGGCCATCGCGATCGCGGCACCGGCGATCACCTTCTTACGGCCCAGCTTGTCCGACAGTGCACCCATGAAAGGAATCGCGATGCTGATCGCCACCAGACTGGCGGCGGTGACGATAAGTGCTGTGCCGGTGGAGAATCCGATCTTGTCGCCCTTGAGGAAAGTCGGCATGTAGGAGAACAGGACGTAATAGCCGGAGCCGTTCATCAACGGGATGAACAGGGCGAGCAGCATGGCCCTGCGGTGTTCGGGCGTCGCGAACGCTTCTTTCAGCGGGTTGCGTGACAGGCCGCCGGATTCCTTGAGCTTGCCGAAATTCGGGGTGTCGCTGATGGCGCGGCGGATGTACCAGCCGATCAGGCCCATCGGGATCGCGATGAGGAATGGAATCCGCCAGGCCCAGCTGCCGAATCCGCCGCCGTGGATGGCACTCGCGTTCAACCACGGGGACATCGTGAAGGCGACCAGGGTCCCGGTAAGCAGGGCGAGGAAGGAGGCGATCTGGGCGTAGCTGGTGATCAGTCCGCGTTTGCCCTCGGGCGAATGTTCGGCGAGGAAGGTCATCGCACCGGCGGCCTCACCGCCGACCGAGAATCCCTGTGCCAACCGCAAAGAGATCAACAACGCGGGTGCCGCGACGCCGATGGCCGCATAGGTCGGCAGGACACCGATACCTGCCGTCGCGACGCTGATCAGCATGATGACGAAGACGAGCATCTTCTGGCGGCCGATCTTGTCGCCGAGGATGCCGCAGACCACCGCGCCCAGCGGACGCACGAAGAAGGAAATCGCATATCCGGCGAAGACCAGCAGCAATGCGTCACTCGACTTGGAAACATCGAAGAACACGATGGCAAGGGCGGTTGCCATGAAGGCGAAGATGCCGTTGTCGTATAGCTCGACGAAGATGCCGACGCAGCCGGCCAGTACGACCTTGCGGATCGAGCCGGACGGCGCCGCATGCGTGTGGTCGGTGGGCACGGACCCGGCCGGGGCCGGAGAGATCGTGTCGGTCATGGGTACTCCAGGTGACTGTGGCGGATCTGGTCTGCGCGGGGCCCCTGCGTGGTTACGCAAGCTGCCGCATTCGGGGCCTGACCGTGCAGACCGGGCCGGTGGCAAGTGTTGGTGTGGATGGGAATTCGGAGGCAGTCGTAGGCATTTGCCACACGGGTGCGTAGTCGATCGATCGCGGCCTGCTGCGCGCGGTAGCGGCGCACCGCGTCGGGAATGCCGATGTGCCGGAATCGGACTCGCTGACCGGGCCGGGCCTGTCCCAGTTGCGACAAGCCGGTTGCGGTGACGACTGCGAGCACTGGATAGCCCGCTGTCACGCCGCGGCCACGGTGCAGCACGAGCAGTTCGTTTCCGGCAGGCACTTCGACGGCTCCGATCGGTACGCCCCGGGATAAGACCTCGGTCCGGCTCTCTCGTTGCGGGACGGCACCATCGGGACTGAGCCGGAGTCCGATGTGATTGCTGTTGTCGCCGATGACGAACGAGGTATCGAACAGTCGCGTGGCGGTGCTGCCGAATTCGGCGATATCGGGTCCATCGGTGACATCGATGGTCCAAATTCCGGTGAGCGCGGGGCGTGCAATGCCGAAGTGGAACAACGGAATTCGGAAATGTGGGTGGTCGAGTAGCGGCCCGTCGATCTCGACGTCGACATTTGCCCCCGCAGTCAGTTGTCGACCGAAACCGAGTACCGGATCCGGAGCGCAGCTGTCGAGCAGATAGTTCGCGGAAATCGTCCCGTGCACCGCGACGTAGACCCGAAGTCCGTCGCGGATGCCGCGAACGGTGAGTTCGGTGCCTGCCGCCCAGATGAACGGTTCCCACTGGGAGCGGGTGACACCGTCGACGCATACGTCGGCGGGTGCACCGGTGATCGCGACGAGTAGATCGGTGCTCGCGACGGCACCGAAATCCAGCGCGACCAGTTCGAGCAGCGGTGCCGTGCGCGCACTGCCGACCAGGGCGTTGGCGACTTCGGCGCTGTACTGGTCGAGGGCACCGCCGGTCAGCTGGCCGATCCGTGAGGCTCGGCGGCGACCAAGATCCTGGACGGTGGTGATCCCCGGGGTCGTCACGGTGATGGTCTCAGCCATGCAGCACCCCCTCGAACCGGGACCATTCGTGGGCCGCGATGGCATGGAACCGAAACGTGTCGCCGGGCCGGAAGGCGGACAGCGGCTCGGTCGTCGGGTCGACCATGGTGCGCGGGGTTCGACCTATGACGGGCCATCCGCCGGGCGCTGGCCGTGCCGAAACGACAGCCTGTCGACCGGCCACTGCCACGGCTCCGGCGGGTACATGCGGGCGCGGGACGACGCGTCGGGGTACCGGCCGCGGGAAGGCGGGACCGTCGAGCATCGGCGCGCCGCCTGGGGATCCGAAGCAGCGCATGGTGAGTGGTGAGGATCCGTGCACGCGGATCACCTCGGCCGGGGACAGCCCCAACTGGTCAGCCACGTCGTCGAGATCCGGACCGTACTCGCCGCCGTAGACCACGGGGATATCGAAATGCCGGGCCGGGCGTGGCGTCGGTGCTACCGAATCTCGTACGAGATTCGCGAGCAGCTGTCGAATATCGTCGTGAGTGCTTGCCGCGCAGTCGAATTCGATGAGCACGGCGTCGTAGGTGGGAATGACGCCGGTAATCGCGAAGCGGTCCGCATCGGTGTCGATCGCGGCAGCGATCGCGTGCACAGCTCGCCAGCATTCTTCTCGGTCGGCACCCTGCGCAGTGACGCGTACGGCGGAATCACCGCAGGCCACGACCCGGAAGGCGACTCCCGCTACACCGGACATGGTTCGTTTTCCTTACCGGCACGATCCGCGAGTACCTCGGGCAGCGGAACGATGTGCACACCCACCGCAATGAGCGCGGTCCGGATCGCCCGTGCATTGCGTACTGTGTCTGCGTTGTCGCCGTGCAGAAGCAGTGTGTGCGGACGGACAGAAAGGCTTGTGCCGTCGACGGATTCGATGATCTCCTCGGTCACCATGCGCACCGCTCGGCGGGCGAGGACCTCGGGGTCGTGGATGACCGCACCCGGCTCGGATCGCGGGACGAGGGTGCCGTCTGCGCGATAAGCGCGATCCACGATGCCGACGATTCCGACCCGAATCCCCTGTGCGCGAGCGTGGTCGGCGAGTTCGCCGTCCTGGGCGAGCACGATCAGGTTCGGATCGAACGACCCGACGGCATCGACCACGGCCGCGGCGTAGTCGGCGCGGGTCGCCACCAGGTTGCCCAGGCGGCCGTGCGGCGCCACATGCGACACCGTGGTGCTGTACGCGACGGTGAAGGCGTGCAGCGCGCCGAGTTGGTACAGGACATCGGTGCGCACCTCGTCGGCGGAGAGGTCCATGGCCCGCCTACCGAAGCCGACCAGATCCGGAAAGCTGGGGTGCGCGCCGATACCGATGCCGCGGGCAACGCACTGACCGACCGTCCGGTCCATGGTCTGCGGATCGCCCGCGTGAAAACCGCAGGCGATATTGGCGGAGGTGAGGACGTCGAGCAGCGCGTTGTCATCGCCCATCGTCCACGCCCCGAAACTCTCGCCGATATCGGCGACGAGATCGATCTTCCATGCCATGGATGCCTCCGCGGGGTGGGAAACTGCGAGCACCGTATGAGTGAACGTGCGGTGTAAAAGGACGCTACGCAGGTTCGCCCCGGCGCGGGTAATACCGGTTTCGAGTGAGGCGATAACGAACCTCTATGGTGTCTGAGCAGCGACTATGCGGTGGGCTCACAATGTCGGCCGTGAATTCGGTACCGCCACGTTTCCGCAGAGCAACAATACGGAAATCATCGCGTGCGACGACGTTGCTGCGAGAAAGGTGGATCGACGACGTGGATACTCGACGCTTGTTTTCGTTCGTGCGCATCGTGGATGCCGGCAGCATCACCCGTGCCGCGGATATCCTGCACATCGCGCAGCCCGCGCTGAGCCAGCAGATGACGGCCCTGGAGGCCCAGTTCGGTCAGCAACTGCTGATCCGGCACAAACAAGGCGTTGAACCCACCGACGCGGGCCGGGCGCTGTACCGGCACGCGCAGATCATCCTGCGTCAGGTGCAGAGCGCACAGGCCGAGGTGAGTGTGGTCGGCCGCGAACTGGCGGGCGGTGTTTCCGTCGGGCTGGCGCCCTACAGCACGGTCAACGCGATCGCTCTGCCGTTGCTGACCGCGGTGCGTGAGCGGTATCCGAGCATCCTGCTGCACATCAACGAGAACTTCGGCGGCGTGCTCAGCGAGGCGATGATGACCGGCCGGATGGATATGGCGCTGCTGTATGACACCGGACCGATCAAGGGTGTGACCTTCGAGCCGCTGCTCACCGAGGAACTGATGGTCGTCGCCCCGGCGGGGACCGGGCTGCCGGGTACGACCGGTTCCGCGGTCTCGATCGCGCAGCTGAAGAGCCTGCCGCTGCTGCTGCCCGGCCCGATGCACACCATCCGGAAAGTGGTGGAGCAGGCCTACGATCACGCGCTGGAACATGCGCATGTCGTGGGAGAGGTGGAGTCGGTGGCGCTGATGGCGCAGGCGGTGCGAAATGGCTTGGGCTCCACCGTTTTACCGTTATCGGTGGCCCGCCGGACCATGACCGTCGACAATCTGGAATTGCGCCGCATCGAACCGCCGATCACGGTCCAGGTATCGCTGGGCACCCCGACCAATCAGCCGCTCTCGAAACCGGCGGAGGCCGTGCGCGAAATACTGCGCGCTGTCGTCGCCAACTACGTCAGGAACAGTGCGGGGCGCACGGCTCAATAACCCCGTCGGATGTCGATGGTCGCGAGCAGCGGTTGTCCGGTGGCGAACCGTTCGACGTTCGCCGTGACATGATCGGCGAGCACCGCGGTGAGGCCCGTCGCGGGATTGGCGACATGCGGGGTGACGATGGCGTTGGGCAGCGTCCAGAGGGGATGGCCCGCCGGAAGCGGTTCGGGTTCGGTCACATCCAGGGCGGCGCCGCCGATCGATCCGTCCTCGAGTGCGCGTACCAGCGCATCGGTATCGATAAGCGAGCCACGAGCCACATTCACGATCCAAGCGGTCGACTTCATTCTGGCGAGAGCATCCGCATCCACGAGGTGTGTGGTGTCCGGTGTCGCCGGTGCGGCGAGCACGAAATGATCTGCTCGCGACCAGATTTCGGTTATCCGATCCGCCGCGACCGTCTCGGCGGCGCCGGGCACCGGAGCGCCCGACCGGGTGACTGCCAGTACCTGTGCACCGAATGCGGTGAGCAAGGGGATCATGGCACGGCCGATGCCGCCACAGCCGACGATTGCCACGGTCGAGCCGTGCAGCGTCCCGACCCGTGGGTCGAAATCCGACTTGCGCCAGGATGTCGCGCGTACCTGCTCGGCAAGGACCCGTACACCGGCGAGCAGCAGCAGGACGCCGTGCTCGGCGACGTTGCGCGCGTACGCACCGGCCGCTGAGGTCCAGACGCGAGTCTCATCGATGATCCCGGCGGAGATCCAGGGTTCGACGCCGGCGGCGGGCAACTGCACCCAGCGCACTGCGTCAGGCAGCAGGTCGGGAAAGGTGGCCGGTCCCTGCGTCCACACCACCGCGTCCGCGTCGGTGAGTGGAACGAGAATGCCGCCGCCTTGCTCGATGCCCTTGGCGAGGGCGGAGTCGGAATCGGGACCGAGATGGATTCGCGGACGGCTGATATTCGGCACGGTTGCCTTTCGAGCTGGAAGTGGATCAGACGACGGCGGTCAAACCGCCATCGACATACAGGATCTGGCCGTTGACGAAATCCGATGCGGGCGAGGCGAGAAACAGCAGCGCACCCACCAATTCGTCGGTACGTCCCCACCGTCCGGCCGGTGTGCGCCTGGTGAGCCAGTCACTGAAATCGGCGTCATTCACCAGCGCGGCCGTCAACTCGGTATCGAAGTAGCCGGGCGCGATCGCATTGACCTGCAGTCCCAGTGGAGCCCAATCCGCGCACATGCCGCGGGTGAGCATCTTCAGCCCGCCCTTGCTCGCCGCATACGGCGCGATCCCCGCCCGGCCCAATTCGCTTTGCACCGAACAGATATTGACGATCTTGCCGCGTCCACGTTCGACCATCGCGCGTGCGAATTCGCGCCCCACGCAGAAGGCGCTGAACAGATTGGTATCGAGCACGCGACGGAAATCTGCGTCGGAGAATTCGAGCAGCGGGCTGCGATGCTGGACTCCGGTGTTGTTCACGACGATATCCACCGGGCCGATCTCTTTTTCGACCTGCTGCGCCGCGGCGGTCACCTGCGCGGAGTCCGTCGCATCGAATGCACAAACGTGGACTACCGTGCCGGTCTTGTCTGCGATCTCGTCCCGGCTGCGGGCGAGTGCCGCCGCGTCACGGCCATTGAGGACGACCGTCGCTCCCGCCTCGGCGAGCCCGGTTGCCAGCGCATATCCGATACCGCGGCTCGAGCCGGTGACCAGGGCGATCTTGCCCTCGATATCGAAACTTCGATGCGCACTCACCGCGCCACCGCCCGGTCCCGAGCGAACCCGACCACCGACCGCGCGATATCGTCCGGCCCCGCCCCGACATCCAGTACGATCCCGAACTCATCCGGCCCGAGCGGCTCCAGCAATGCGAGTTGAGAATCGAGCAGGATGGGCCGCATGAAATGCCCGCGTCGTGCCGCCATCCGCGACCGAATCGTGGTGGGCGAGCCATGGAGGTGCACGAAAGCGACTGGTGCAGAGATATTTCGGAGCACATCCCGGTACTGTCGCCGCAACGCGGAACACGCCACCACACCGGCACCTCGTGTGCACATCCAGTCGCGTACGGCCTCGAGCCACGGTGCCCGGTCCGCGTCCGTCAGCGGAATACCTGCGGCCATCTTCGCGACATTCGACGGGGGATGCAGATCATCGGCATCCAGGAACTCGCCGCCCGTCATCTCGGCGACCCGCCGCGCGATCGTCGACTTCCCGCAACCCGTCACGCCCATCACCACAATGTGGGGTCGCCGATCGCCGTCCATGAATATTCCCGTCCGCCGGTGTCCAGATACGCAGATCGACCATGCCCGAACATGTCGCCTCGGGGCAATGATCAGGTGATACGAGTCCTGGAGGACGTCATAACGAAAGACGAGGGATGAACCGCGAGGGCGGCTGAAGATCGGGCGCTTCCAGGTGCCCCACGCACTCCATAGCCGGCAGGGGACCTGAAAATCGCGAGCCAGAGAAATGCGCTGAGCTGCAATGGTTCTCGGTGAATGAACTACCGAGTACATGATCGACTCCTGCCGCGTGGCGATGCGGCGTATCGCCGACGGAGGGCTCTTTTCGGTCTATGGCTGGTAGCACGCCCCACCGACGGCCATTGGTCCGTCGGTGGGGCGGGGCTCGGTTATCCGCAGTGGACCTCCGAAGTTATCCGCAGTGGACTCCGAATTCCTCCCAGAGGTCGTCCTTGATGCGCCCGCCCCAGTCGATGCACTTGCCTTCCGCTTCGACCTTCGCGTACGCGAAGTCGGAGAAGACGCGGTCGTCGTTTATGACCACCTGGGAGTGGTCCTTCGACTGCCGGACGGCGGCGCCCATCGAGATCGGGTCGCCCGGCTTATCGCGCACGGTGACTACGCAGTTGGTCCGGCCGTCGTAGGTGAGAAAGACTGTGCCGCCCTTCAACTCGTGCGAGTCGATCACCTTGAAGCCGCCACCGCACTGGCCGTCGTATGTTGCCGCGGACGCGGTGGCCGGGAGGAATACCGCCATCCCAGCGGTGATCCCGATTGCGGCCGCACATGCGGCGATCAGCTTTTTGGCGTTGCTCAAGGTCGAACCCTTCCCTCTTCCATCCATGTGACATCTAGCGTTCGGCTTTTTACCCCGCGTGCTCGGCCGCCAAACTCGGGCACCATCGTTGCTGCCACGCCGAACCTACGGCAGCAGTTGATAACCGGCTATTTGCGGCCTTCCAGATCTGGGAACTTTCGCACCGGATCAGAGCGCCGGGCGGAAATCTTTTTCCAACGGTCGGTGCAGACCGGCACGTCACACCCGGACTGCGACGGGTTCCGCGGAGATGGTGGGCTCGGAGAAGTCCGGAGTCCGGCGGTTCGGGATGGTCGCCGAGATCGCGGCACCGAGTACGGCAACACCGCAGCCGATCAGCAGTGCGACCCGGAATCCGCTTTCGGTCGGAATCGCGTGCCCGCCCATCGAGACGGTCATCTGGGCGAGCACCGCTCCGATCACGGCAGCAGCGGCAGACGTGCCAACCGAGCGCATCAGGGTGTTGAAGCTGTTGGCGGCAGCGGTTTCCGATACCGGGACCGCACCCATGATCAGCGCGGGCATCGCGCCGTAGGCGAAACCTGTTCCCGCACTGATGATTACGGTGACGGCCAACATCCCCCATGTTGAACCCATCAGCGCCATCGAGGCGGCATAGCCGAACGCGATGATCAGGCATCCGATGACCAGGGTGAACTTGGGACCGCGGGCGGCCGAGAGCTTGGCGCCGACCGGCGAGATCAGCATCATGACGACACCCGCCGGTGCCATCCACAGTCCCATCGCCATCATCGACTGGCCGAGGCCGTAACCGGTGGCGGTGGGCAGTTGCAGCAGTTGCGGCATGACCAGCGACTGGGAGTACATGGCGATACCGACTACGACCGAGGCGGCATTGGTCAGCAGTACCTGCGGCCGTGCGGTCACGCGCAGATCGACCAGCGGCGCATCGACCAGCAGCTCCCACCAACCCCAGACCAACAGCAAGACCACCGCGGTGACGAACAAGCCGAGGATGCTGGCACTGGTCCAGCCCCAAGCGGCGCCCTTGGAGATCGCGAGCAGCAGCGATACGAGTCCGGCACCGAGGCCGATCGCTCCGAGTACGTCGAAACGTCCGGTGCCGCCGCTGTTCGGGGTATCCGGGATGATCGCGAATATCAGCACACCGACCAGCGCGGCAAGTGCGGCGGAGCCCCAGAACAGCCCCCGCCAGTTGCTGTATTCGACAACTGCCGCGGACAGCGGCAGGCCCATGGCGGCGCCGATGCCGAGCGACGAACTGATCAGCGCGATGGCCGCACCCAACCGCTCGGGCGGCAGCAGATCACGCAGCGCGCTGATGCCCAACGGAATGATGCCGACACCCGCACCCTGCAGGCCGCGGCCGATGATCATCGGCACGATCGAGGTCGCGACGGCGCAGACGAGTGATCCGGCGACCAAAGAAACGATCGAGGCGAGCAGGATCCGCCGCTTGCCGTAGAGGTCGCCGAGTCGTCCGGCGACCGGAGTGATCACGGCGCCGACCAGCAGGGTGATCGTGACCACCCAGGTGGCATTGGATGAGGTGGTGTGCAGCAGCTGCGGCAGCTCACCGAGTAGCGGCATGACGAGTGTCGCCATGAGTGAGGCGACGATGCCTGCGATGGCCAGCACGGCGAGGACGCCGCCTGGCCGGGCAACGGGGCTTGGAGTATTCACGCGCGTCTCCATATTGGTGGAAATCAGGAAAAGAATGTTGGACGCATACGATGTGCGTAATGCACACTGTATGGCATATACATGTTGCATGCTAGATGCACGCGATGTGTGTGACGCACATCGCGTGGTATATCTGGTGCTACGGAATCCAGGCGCAGGTCGGCGCGGATCGGCAGAAGGACCCGAAATGGACAAAACCCTCGACAAGATCGAGTTCGAGACCATGCTGTTCGGCCGGTACAGCCTCGCCTCCCGACAGCTCGGCGGGCGTCGACTCGATCGCAACACCTACACATTGCTCAATCGGCTGCGGGTGGCGGGCCCGATGACGATCGGGCAGTTGAGCGAGGCGGTTGGCCAGGACGTGTCGACGCTGAACCGGCGGACCGCGGCCATGGTGCGCGACGGTGTGGTGGAACGCATCCCGGATCCGGATGGCGGCATGGCCCGCAAATTCCGCATTACCGCCGAAGGCGAACGGCAACTCGACCGCGAACGCGACGAATCGATCGAAACCTTGGCGGCGATCCTCGCGGACTGGTCACCGCAGGACGCGGCCGCCTTCGCCGATTACCTGCAGCGTTTCAATATCGATATCGAGCGCTATCTCGGCCGCCCCTGGCCGCGCCCGTAGTCGTCAGATCGCGGTGCCGATGTCCTGGGTGACCAGGTGGTCGAGGGCTCGTTCCGCGACGGCGGCGATCGTCATCGACGGATTGCATGCCGCGGCATTGCCCGGCAGCAGCGCACCGTCGACCACATAGAGCCCGCGCTGACCCAGGACCCGGCCATCGAGATCGCAGACCGATCCCATGCTCGCACCGCCGAGGGCGTGCCAGGTGGACGGGAACAGTGCGTTGGTGTCCACCAAAATGCTTGTCGGACCGGCGATTCGGCGCACGGTCGGATCGATGTGATTGTTCTGGATACTCGCGTCGCCGTTCTTGGGCCACTGCAGGATCGCGTCGTCGTTGGCCGAATCGTAGACGAACCGGCCGCGGTCGGCGCTCACGCCGTATCCGACCAGCATGGTGCTTTTGGCATCCATCTGCATCGGCGGTATGGATGCTTGGATGACAGTGAAGGCGGCCTGGGGATCGTTCCAGTTCTTACTTCCGTAGACCACGGGACCGCCTTGAGCCGCACCGAAATCGGCGATGGGGTCGGTCCAGACATAGATCCGGTCGGCATTGGTGCCCCACTGCTGACCCAGCCCATCGGGCAGGTCCGGAATCTTTCCTTTCGCGCCGGCCCGTACCAGCAGCTTGGTGGTGTTCAGACTGCCCGCCGACAGTACGAGGGCATTGGCCGTGATGATCTTGTTTTCCAAGACATTGCCCGAGGTGTCGAGCCGTTCGACGTACACGACCCAGCGGCCGTCGGCGCCGCGTTCGACATCGGTGACCTGGTGCAGCGTCTGCACCTCCACCCGGCCGGTCGCCTCGGCCGCGGCGATATAGGTGACATCGACCGAATGTTTACCGCCGTTGTTCACGCCCATCGCGCCGTCGCCGTTGGTGTACGACGGTTTCATCTCACCCCGTAGCTCGGCGAGTGCGTAGTTCCAGTCGATGGGCATCGGAATCTTCGACAGTGGCAGCCCGGCCTGGCGCACATGATCACCGAATACGCGTGCGGCCGTGTAGTTCCGGTCCGCGATCAACTCGTCGGGCGCCACCGCGAGGCCGAGCATGTGAGCCACCCTCGGATAGTGCACTCGATCCATGGTCGCCCAGTCGAGTTCCTCGGGCAGATTCGCATCGAATACCGGTTGGGTGGGCTGCAGCGACATGCCCTGGTAGATGAGCGAGCCGCCGCCGAGGCCCGCGGCGCACAGGGCGGTCATATTCGCTCCGGGTACCGCCTCGACGAGGCCGGTGTAGGGCTCGAAAACCAGCGGTGTACCGAATAACGTCGGGCTGGACCGGTACCAGAGCACCCGCTTGTCGAGCGCCGAGGCGCGCGGAAAGGTCTCCGAATTCGGCCCGGTCGGCCAGCGCATCCCGCGTTCGAGCAGTAACACCGGCACCCCGGCCTGGGCCAGGCGCAGCGCGGTGACCCCGCCGCCGAATCCGGATCCGACCACCACGACGCGGCGTTCCTCGCGGGTGAGCGGGACGCTGTTGACCCGTGCGGCGATACCGTGCGTCGGGTTGGTGCTTCGTGAGCCGAGTATGGCGACACCGGCCGCCGCGGTCGCGGTCAACAGGGTCCGGCGGGTGATCACCGACATGCTCTTCCTCACTCACATAACCGGACGGTCTTGTCCGGTTGGGTCGATAGTTTGCTGGAGACTGTGGAAGGAGTCAAGCGGTAGGTTGGGCGAATGACAGCGTCGCGCCGAGCAAATCCCGGACCGAAAGCCGCTGCCGAAAACCGAGCGGCTCTGATTCGAGCGGCTCGAACTGTGTTTGCGGAGAACGGTTTCGACGCACCATTCAGTTTGATAGCGCGCGCGGCAGGTGTCGGGCAGGGCGTGCTGTACCGGCATTTTCCGACCAGGGAGAGCATTGCGCTCGCGGTATTCGAAGAAAATATCGTCGAGATCGAAGTACTTGCCGCCGACCCGGCGACCACGGTCGGGGACGTGCTGGCCCTGATCGTCGATCAGCTGACAGCGTCCGCGGCCTTCCTCGCCATGATCTATCCGTCGAACACCGAGGACGAGCAGTTGCTCGGCGCGGCTTGGCGGCTGCTCGGCCTCATCGGCCAGATGCTCGACGACCCCGGCCGGCGCGGCGATATCCGCGCCGACCTTACGGCGACGGATATCGTCATAGCGGTGGCGATGCTGGCGGCCCTGCTGGCGAAGACCGACCCGGAATCCAGACAGGCCACATCCCGGCAGGCATGGGCAATATTGGAGCGTGGCCTGCGCACGTGATGCCCGTGGCGAGAGTGTGCAGTAGCTCGCCGCGTGGGCGTGGATCGGCGAGTACGGTCATCACCATGAGCAAGGCCATAGTTGAGCTGTCTCATCCGATCTCGGACGGCATGCTCACCTATCCGGGCCTGCCCGCACCGCGAGTCACCATACATACCGCGCGTGACCGGTCGGCACTGGTCGACATGACCCACGAGATCGCGCGCGTGGATACCGTCGGCAATGCGGGGACATATATCGACGCGCCCTTCCATTTCGATGCCGACGGCGCCGATATCGCCGAGCTGCCGCTGGAACGGCTGTTCAACGTGCCGATCGTTATGATCCGCGCGGCGGGAATCCGCGTAGTGGGACCTGATCTGCTCGGCGACCCGGCACGGCTATGGGGCAAGGCGGTGCTCGTGCACACCGGCTGGTCGGCGCGCTGGGGTTCGTCCGAGTATCGAGGCCCCGGGCATCCGTACTTGGTCGGTGAGGTAGCCGATGCGCTGGTCGCCGCCAATGTGGCACTGGTCGGCATCGACTCGCTCGACGTCGATGACACATCCCTGCCGACGCGACCGTGCCACCACACGCTGCTCGGGGCGGGAATCCCGATCATCGAGCAGTTGACGAACCTGGACGCGGTCCCCGACATCGGTGCCAGGCTGGTCGCACTGCCTGCGCCGGTGCGTGGGATGGGCTCGTTTCCGTTACGGGCTGTTGCCTGGACCGATCTGTCAGTATTTGGGTGAGGTCGGCGGTCGGTATGCCGCATCGACCAGGCGCATGCCCGCGATGTCATCCCGATTGTGCCACTGCGGCAAGGCTTTCCAGCGGTGGTGCAGCCGCTCGACTGCGTCTGTATCGAGTTCGACGCCGAGGCCCGGTGCGTCGGGGACGGTGACGGCACCCTCTTCGAAGACAAAGGGTTCGGTGATCACATCTTCGGGCTGCCATGGGTAGTGGGTGTCGCAGGCGTAGGTCAACTCGGCGACGGTGGCGGCCACGTGGGTCATTGCCGCGAGGCTGATTCCTAGGTGGGTGTTCGAATGCATCGAGACGCCCTTGCCGTATGCGTGGCAGACCGCGGCCAGGTCGCGGGTGGCGAACAGTCCGCCCCAGAAGTGATGGTCGGACAGCACGATCTGGACCGCATCGATATCGAAGGCGGGGCGGACTTCCTCGATCGAGGTGACGATCATATTGGTGGCCAGGGGCATTCCGGTGCGGCGATGCACTTCGGCCATATCCTCGCGGCGCGCGGTGGGGTCCTCGAGGTATTCGACGACGCCCGAAAGCTGCTCGGCCACAGTCGTTGCGCTGGCCAGCGACCAGCCGCCATTGGGGTCCAGCCGCAGCGGATGATCCGGAAATGCCTTGGCCAGTGCGTCGATCGCGGCGACTTCCTCCTCCGGCGGGAACACACCGCCCTTGAGTTTGAACGAGCGGAATCCGCCATAGGTGGCGAACTTTTCGGCCAGGCGGACGACGCCATCGGGGTCGATCACCTCGCCCCAGTCGTCGGTCGGTGCGTCGGGGAACGGATGTTCGGCCCACTTGTAGAATAGGTAGCCGGAGTAGTCGACCCGGTCGCGGACCTTGCCGCCGAGCAAGGCGTGCACCGGTAGGCCGAGTTCGCGACCGTGGGCGTCGAGTGCGGCGGATTCGAAGGCCGATATCACGCTGAGGCGGACCTTATCGGTGGTGAGGGTGCCGCGCAGACCACCCGCGATCGGGTTGTCGATCAGCACCTCCCCGGTGGTGTTCGCACCGAGCAGGCGAATGGCGTTGATCGCGGCGACCGGCATGCCGATCAGTTGTTCGGCGAGGTCGGCCGCGCGTTCGAGGTAGACGCGATCGCCATAGGTTTCGCCGAGACCGTGAGCGCCGCTGTCGGTTTCGATCTCGACAATCAGGCGCGGCGTATACGGCTGGTGCACGCCGCCGACATTGAGCAGGGGAGCGTCCGCGATGAGGATCGGGGTCAGTCGAACATCGGTGATAACAGGGGACATGTCAGTCTCGCTTTCCGTCGACCCGGCGCGGCAGCCGCCACGGGTTGGCCTCGCGCAGGGCCGGTGGAAGTAGGTCGTCCGGGAAGCCCTGCCAGGCGACCGGCCGCAGGAAGCGGGCGATGGCGGCGGTGCCCACGGAGGTGGCGGTCGGCGCGGTAGTGGCCGGATACGGGCCGCCGTGCTGTTGGGCCCAGCTGACCGTGACGCCGGTGGGCCAGTCGTTCCACAGCAGTCGGCCCGCGAGTGCGGTGAGGGCCGGCAGCAGGGGACGCACATCGTCGATCTCGGAGGTCTCCGCAACGATCGTGGCGGTGAGACCGGGCTCGAGCTGGCGCAGAACCTGTTCCAGCTCAACGGGATTCGAGTATTCGACGACCAGTGCCGCCGGGCCGAAGCATTCCGCCTGTAGGGCCGCGCCGCCTGACCGGAAATCGGTGGCTTGCACGCTCAGTAAGGTCGGTGCGAGTAGATCCTTCGGTGCCGAAAGGGCTGTGACTGTGGGATTGTCGCGCAGGGTGGTGACGCGCGATCGGAAGCCGTTGGCGATGTGGTCGTTGAGTAGCGGCCGTGGTGGCACGGCTGCGACCGCCGCGGTCAGCGCATCGGTGAGTCCGTGCTCCGAAGGCAGCAGCAGCACACCGGGCTTGGTGCAGAACTGTCCGGAGCCGAGGGTGAACGATCCGACGAAACCCTCGACGATCTGTTGTCCGCGCGCGCGGATCGCTCCGGGCAGGACCACTACCGGATTGACGCTGCCGAGTTCGCCGTAGAACGGGATCGGGCGCGGTCGCGACGATGCGATATCGAACAGTGCCCGGCCACCTGCCAGGGAACCGGTGAACGATGCGGCGGCGATATCCGGATGACGCAGTGCGGTAGTGCCCGCTTCGACACCGTGGATGACCGCGAAGGTGCCTGCCGGGGCGCCGGCCGTCGTCAGTGCCTCGCGTACAATGGCTCCGGTCCGTTCGGAGAGTCGCGGGTGGCCCGGATGTGCTTTGAGGACAACGGGACAGCCTGCGGCCAGTGCCGAGGCGGTATCGCCACCCGCGACGCTGAACGCGAACGGAAAGTTGCTCGCCGCGAAAACGAGTGTGGGGCCGATCGGCACTAGGCTGCGCCGGATATCGGGTCGCGGTCCCATCGGCCAGCTCGGATCGGCGTGATCCACAGTGGCGGCGAGGAATTCGCCATCGGCGAGCACTTGGGCGAAGAGTCGCAACTGGAAGGTAGTGCGGGTCAATTCGCCACGCAGGCGCGGTGTTTCGGGCAGATGGGTTTCGGCCGCGGCGAGCGGGACGAGTTCATCGGCGGCCGCGTCGAGGGCGTCGGCGATACGGGTGAGCCACTGCGCGCGTTCGGTGGGTGTGGTGTCGGCTAGGCGGCCTGCGGCATCGGTTGCCGCGGCGATGATCCGCTCTAGTTCGTCGAGGTCGGTGTCCATGAAATCCTTCCGAAGGTTGGCGGTGGTGCTGTTCAAGCGATCGTGGCGATCAGTGGTGCGGGCGGCAGCGAATCGAGCAGTTCGATGACTCGGTGCAGCGCCGGATTGGCGCACTCGCGTCGCCAGATCGCGTGCAGGACAACGGGATCTTCGACGCCGATGAGCGGCCGGAACCGCACGCCGTCGGGATGCAGATGGGTGGCGGTTTCCGGTACCAGTGCCAGACCGCGTCCGGCGGCCACCAGCGCGAGCATGGTGTGTACCTGGGTGAGTTCGTGGGTGGCGGTGTATGGCACGGCCGCGAGGATGCCGGAAACCAGATCGGCGAAATAGCGGGCCGGGCCCGGCGCGTACACCAGCATCGTCTCGCCGCCCAGTTCCTCGATCGCGATCGGACCGTTCCCGGCCAGTTTGTGCTGTTCCGGCACGGCCAGCATCAAGCCTTCGGAATGCACCAGCCGCGAATCGAATTCGCTGCGATCGAACGGCGGGCGGGCCAGCGCCAGATCGAGGCCACCGCTGCGTAGATTCTCGAACTGGTCGGAACTCACCATCTCACGCAGCACGATCTCGACCTGGTCGAGCCCGGCCTCGATGTGGTTGAGGAACCGGCCGAGGAATCCGAAGCCCGACGCCGCGGTGAAGCCGATCCGCACCGTGCCCGCCCCGCCCGCGGCTACCAAGCGGGCGGTGCCGGGCGCAGCGCCCGCCATGGCCAGGAGACGACGCGCCTCGGTCAGGAAGACCTCGCCAGCCGGGGTCAACTGGACCTGCCGCTGGGAGCGGTCGAAGAGTTCCACCCCGATATCGCGTTCGAGCTTCTGGATCTGGCGGCTCAGCGGTGGTTGCGTCATCTGCAGGCGTTCGGCCGCCCGACGGAAATTGCCCTCCTCGGCCACCGTGACGAAGCCGCGGACGTGCTCCAGCGACAGCATCGACATCGTTCTCCTCCTGCGTTGTGGCGTGCACTCCGCCTCGCCCGCAGATTGCGCTCTCCGCAGGCTATGACTCGCTACTGATACTCGTCCAACGCCAATTCGGCATCAACCGATACCTTGAAGGTATTCATCTGAGGGTGACGATCTCGACCCAGTTGGGGTCGCGACCGACACCGAGTTGTTGGCGCGGGATGAGCGAGCCGGTCGCGGGATCGATGGCGTAGCTGGTGACGGCATCGGATTTCTGCCCCGCGACCACCAGGAACCGCCCGCTGGGATCGATGGCGAATCCGCGCGGCTGGGTCTCGGTGGGCGTGTGTCCGAGCGGATCGAGCAGCCCGGTCGCCGAGTCGATACGGAATCCGGTGATCGTGCTCGAAGTCCGTTCGGTCACATAGAGATAGCGGCCATCGGGTGTGCGGCGCAGCTCTGAAGTCCAGGGTGGCCCATCTGATTCGGGCGGCAGCACCGACGCTGAGGCGATCAGAGTGAGCGTGCCCGTATCGGATTCGAAGCGGTAACTGTTCACCGTACCGTCCAGCTCATTCGCCACATAGGCGAAGGAGCCGGACGGATGGAATACGAGGTGGCGCGGACCAGCGCCAGGTGCGGCCTCGACCCGCGGCGGCTCATTCGGTGTGAGCCGGCCGGTTCGGGCATCGAAGCGGTACTGCAGAATCACATCACCGCCGAGTGATGCCGCGAACAGATACCGGTTCGACGGATCGGTCAGTATCGAATGCGCATGCCGCGGTGTCGATTCCACCGTGACCGGCGGTCCGACGCTGCCATCGGATGCGATCGGATTGACCGCGATCTTGTCGCCCGAATACGAAGCGCTCAGCAGATAACGCCCGCTTCGATCCGTCGCGAGATAGGCCATATTGTCCGGCAACGGCGCGGTCGATAGCGGTGTCAACCGCCCCGTCGCCGGATCTGTGGCGAATACCGCCACCGCGAAGGGGGCCGAGCGCAGCGATGCGTAGAGGTACCGGTGGTCCGGACTCATCGCCATGGGCATCACCGCGCCGTCCACCGGCCACGACTCGACGAGCGTCAGCGCACCGTCGTCGTCGAGTCGCAGCACCGAGATTTCGCGACTGTCGGCATTCGAGACATAGACCACGCTCATGCGGATTTTCGGCTGACCCGGGCTCGCAGTTCCAACTCGATTTGTTCCAGACTGCGACCATTGGTCTCCGGCACGAACCGCTGTACCAGCAGGAACATCACCACGCTGACCGCGGCGAAGATCCAGGCCGAATAGCCGAGTCCGAGGTGATCGTTCATCACCGGGAACAGGAACGTGATGGCGAAGGTCGAACTCCACAGCACGACACTGCCGACGCCCATGCCGACACCGCGCACCCGCAGCGGGAAGATCTCCGCCATCATCACCCACACCACCGCGCCCCAACCCAATTCGTAACCCGCGAGATAGACATTGAGCAGAATCAGCGTGGTGAGGCCGGTAATGGTGTGATTGTGCACACCGAGCACGATGGCGCCGAGCAGGAACAGGGACGAGGCCATACACACATTGCCGAGCAGCAGCAAAGGCTTTCGGCCCCAACGGTCTACCACGAAGATCACCCAGGCCGTGAATGCCACCTTGATCGCACCCAGCACAATGGAAGCCAGCAGTGAGGTCGAATTCCCGAAGCCGAGATCTTTGAACATGGTCGGCGCGTACACATTCACGGCATTGACGCCCGAGAACTGTTGTCCGACAGCCAGAATAAGCGCCACGACCAAGGCGGGCCGCGCCCACGGTGCCAACAGATCGCGCAGCCGCCCCTTCTGCTGCTCATCCAATCGAATGACCGAACGGATACTGTTTATCTCGGATTCGATCTCATCGGCCCGATGGGTTCCCGCCAGCACGGCCCGTGCTTCCTCCTCGCGCCCGGCATGGACCAGCCAGCGCGGCGTCTCCGGCAGCACCGACATACCCGCCAACAGCGCCGCAGCGGGAATCACCGCGACCGCGAACATCATGCGCCAGTTACCGCTGCCGGACAGCGCCCAGTCCACGATGTAGGCGATCAGGATGCCCGAGACGATCATCAGCTGATTCAACGTCGACAATGCGCCGCGGGCCCTGGTCGGGGCCAGTTCCGACAGGTAGGTGGGTACGGTCGCCGACGAACACCCCACCGCGATACCGGTAATGAAGCGGGCAATCACCAGGACCGTCACATTGGGTGCGAGCGCACAGCCGAGCGCCCCGACCGAGAAGACCGCTGCGGCCAGCATGATGGTTCGCCGCCTGCCCAGCCGATCGGTGATCCGTCCGGCGATGGCCGCGCCGATCACGGCACCGGCGGCCAAGCAGCCGCCGATCACGCCCTGTGTCACCGAGGACAGGTGCCATGACTTCTTGATGAACAACAGCACACCGGAGATGACCCCGAGGTCGTAACCGAAGAGAATGCCGCCGAGAGCGCCGAAGAAATAGAGAAATTTGACGTTGGACGCGAGCGCCGATTTCGGCGCGGCCGTTGTATTGAATTGCATTGTGCGGTACTTCTTTCGCGGTGGAGCAAAGTGTCATCAGCGTCACATGCTGATGGCGCGAAGTTCGGAGAAAGACGATTCCGTCTGTGTATCGGGTGATGCGTTTTCGGTGGAGGTCAGAGCGGATTCGGTTTGCCGAGTGGGGTTTCCACGAAGGGGCCGCCGATAAGCCACGGACCGGGATCGTTGACAGTGGGAATATCGGCGGCGAACTGTTCGGCGTCGTCCTGGCTGCGGTAGCCGAGTTCTTCGGCCTCGCGCAGTGATACGACGGCACGGGTATTGGCGGAGACGCCCCAGATCACCCGATAGCCTGGTCGCTCGGCAGCCAAGCAGGCCTCGAACAATTGTGCACAATCGTTGGGGGACAACCACATCGACAGTCCGCGCGCATCATGTGGACGTTCGAAACACGAGCCGATCCGGATGCAGATCACGTCCATGCCGAAGCGGGAGTGATAGAGACTGCCGAGCGCCTCGACGGCGACTTTGCTGACACCGTAATAGGTATCGGGTCGGGGCGAGGCATCGCCGGGAATCGGTTCGTCGCCCACGGCGCGGAATCCCACGGCATGGTTACTCGAAGCGAGCACGACCCGCGGCACACCGGCCTGCCGCGCCGCCTCCAGAACCTTATGCGTGCCGTCGATATTGACGGCGAGAACGTTGTCCCAGCTGTCTTCGCGACTGATTCCGCCGAGATGGATGATCGCATCCACGTCTCGGCAGGCCGCTGCGATGGTGGCCGGATCGGCAAGCGATCCGGTGACGAGCTCGACCCGCTCGCCTGCGGTCGGCGCGGGGAGTTCGGTCAGATCCAGTAGCCGCAGAACGCGATCGGGACGCCGTAGGCGGGGCCGCATGAGCGTGCCGATTCCGCCGCCGGCGCCGGTTATCAGAATTCGGTGATCAGTCATGGGGCATCGGTCTCGCTCATATAGCGGAAAATGCCGACAGAACTGCGGTCCGCGCACATTGGTTTCCTCCTGTGTGCCGGGTGGAAGTGTGGGGTAGGTCACTTCCACCCGAACGTGTCAGAAGGGTATGGCCCCGTACTGATGCCTGTCCAAGACCATTTCTGTATCGACCGATGCCGTTGCGGCATCGGTCGATCGTCTACTTCGCCAGCGAGACGTCCCCGTCGCGCTGCAACTTGGAATGCATCCGCGAGTACCCGAAGTACACGGCCAGCCCGATAACCAGCCACACCAGGAAGCGCACCCAGGTCTCCCACGGCAACGACCAGATCAGGTAGATCGAGAAGCCGATACCGACCAGTGGCACCACCGGCATGAGCGGCAATTTGAATGCGCGCGGCTCATCGGGCCGGGTCCGACGAAGCACCATTACCGCGACCGAGACCACGATGAAGGCCATCAGAATGCCGATATTCGTCAGCTCGGCTACCACGGTGATATCGAGCAGACCGGCCATGGTCGCGGATCCGATGCCGACGATCCAGGTCACCCGGGTCGGCACCTTGCGCACCGGATGCGTCTTGGCGAACCACTCCGGCAGCAGCCCGTCGCGGCTCATCGCGAACCACACCCGGGTCACGCCGAGCATGAAGGTGAGTACCACCGTGATGATGCCGACGATCGCGCCGATCGCGATGATATTCGCGACGCCCGGCATGCCGACCGATTCGAACGCGGTGGAGAAACCGCTGGTCGGGCTGATCTCGGTGTACTTCTGCATCCCGGTCAGCACCAGCGTGGCCAGCACATACAGCACCATCGCGATGGCCAGCGAGTAGATGATGGCCTTGGGCAGATGCTTCTTGCCGTCGATGGATTCCTCGGCGGCGGTGCTCATCGCGTCATAGCCGAAGACGGCGAAGAAGACCGTTGCCGCACCGGTCCATACCGCGCCGGCACCGAACGGGAAGTACGGGGTGTAGTTGGAGCTGTCGATGTGGAAGACGCCGAGCACGATGATCAGCACGACCAAGGCGACCTTGATGCCGACGGCGACCGTCTCGAAGCGACCGACGCTCTTGATGCCGCGCGAGAGCAACCACGCGGTGCCCAAACAGAACAGCACCGCGAAGACGTCGATCACGTGCCCCTCTCCGGTGCCGTGCGCGCCCATCATCCAATCGGGCAGCGTGATATCGACTTGTCCCAGTAGGAATTTGAAGTATCCGGAGACGCCGATCGCGACCACCGCCGCCACCGCGATGTATTCCAGCAGCAGATCCCAGCCGATGAACCAGCCCGCGATTTCGCCGAGGGAGACATAGCCGTAGGTGTAGGCGGATCCGGCCTTCGGCACCATCCCGGCGAATTCCGCGTAGCACAGCGCCGCGCAGGCGCTGGCGACACCGGCGATCAGGAACGAGATGAGCACCGCCGGGCCCGTGACGGAATGCGCGACCGAACCGGCCAGCGCGAAAATGCCCGCGCCGATGATGCCGCCGACGCCGATCGCCGTGAGCTGCCACAGTCCGAGTGACCGCTTCAGTTGCTCGTCCGTGGGCCCGGTCTCCTCCTCGATCTGCTCGAGGGGTTTACGGCGCAACATCTGGCTGCGCAACTCCGCGAGGGACATTGGTCTTCCTTTCATCCTCTGCGCTACCCGACATGCAGTAACGCAGATCACATTCTGAGCAGCACTCAGCTAATCGGACCATAAACGCGCTGTGATCGTTGAGTTGGATAAATAAACCTCGGCGGCCTTGTCCGACTGCACAGACAAGACCGCCGAGCACGGGATCAGCGCTGGCTGCCCGGTCGCAGTGAGCGCAGGAAGAACGCCACATTGGCCGGGCGTTCGGCGAGACGGCGCATGAAGTAGCCGTACCACTGATCGCCATAGGGCACATAGACCCGCACATGCCGGTCTTCGCCGACGAGTCGGCGCTGTTCGGCGTCGCGGATGCCGTAGAGCATCTGGAATTCGAAATCGTCGCAGCTGCGCCGGGTTGCGGTGGCGAACACTCCGGCCGCCTCGATGAGTGCCGGATCGTGGGTCGCGACCATCGGATAGCCGTCACCGTTCATCAGCACCCGCAGACAGTCCAGATAGGACTGGTCGACATCGGCCCGGCTCTGATATGCCACCGACGCCGGTTCGCGATATGCGCCCTTGCACAGGCGAATTCGCGAGCCCGGACCGGAGAAGTCCCGGCAGTCGGCCTCGGTGCGCCGCAGATAGGCCTGCAGAACCGTACCGAGCGACGGGAAGTCGGCACGCAACTCCCGCACGATCGACAGCGTCGAATCGGTGGTGGTGTGATCCTCGGCGTCGATGGTGACCAAAACACCCGCATCCGCTGCGGCGGTGCAGATCTGGTGCGCGTGCTCGCGGGCGATCGCGTGGCCGTCCGCCGGCAGGGATTGGCCGAGCGCCGAAAGCTTGAGCGAAACCTCCAGCGGCCCAGGGCTTCCAGCCTCACGCAGCAAACTGAGCAACGACAGCAGTGACAGATAGTGCGTCACCGTATTGCGCGCCTGTTCGATATCGGTAGTGTCCTCGCCGAGGTAATCGACGGTGATATACCGACCCGATCTCAGCAGATTCTCCACGGCCGCAACAGCATTCGGCTCGGATTCACCAGCGACGAAGCGGTCGACCAGCTTCTTGGTGGTCGACATGCGGGTGACGGTGCGCTCCATGCGCGGCGAGCGCGAGGCGGCCAGCATGGCTGGGCGAAGCAGACCGGAAATGGCCATCAGATCTCCTCGGGTGCCTGGTGCGGATAGGTATGCTCGGTCGGCGGGACGAAGGTTTCCTTGATGGTGCGGGCAGAGGTCCAGCGCAACAGGTTCTGGGGCGAGCCGGCCTTGTCATTGGTGCCCGACGCGCGGGATCCGCCGAAGGGCTGCTGACCGACGACCGCGCCGGTGGGCTTGTCGTTGATGTAGAAGTTGCCGGCGGTGAAGCGCAGGCTTTCGGTCGCCTTGGCCACGGCAGTGCGGTCGTCGGCGATGATCGCGCCGGTCAGGCCGTAGGCCGAACCGCCGTCGACCAGGTCGAGCGCCGCCTCGAAGGATCCGGCGACCGAATCGTCGTAGACGTGGACCGCGAGAATCGGGCCGAAGTATTCGGTGCTGAATGCCTCGTCGGTGGGGTCGTCGCCGAGCAGGATGGTCGGGTCGACGAAATATCCGACGCTGTCGTCGGCATGTCCGCCCACCGCGATGGTCAGACCCGAGGTGGCCTTGGCGCGGGCGATGGCATCGGCATTGCGGTCGAAGGCGCGCTGATCGATGACCGCGCCGCCGAAATGCGCGAAATCGGTGACATCGCCGTAGGTCAGCGCGTCGACCTTGTCGATGAGATCGCGACCCATCTTGGCCCACACCGACTTCGGGATGAAGGCACGCGAGGCGGCAGAGCACTTCTGGCCCTGATAGTCGAATGCGCCGCGGATCAGCGCGGTGGTCAGCACATCCGGATCCGCCGAGCTGTGTGCCAGCACGAAATCCTTGCCGCCGGTCTCACCGACCAGGCGCGGATAGGTGTTGTAGTCGGCGATATTCATCGCGACCGAACGCCACAGATGCTGGAAGGTCGCGGTCGAACCGGTGAAGTGGATGCCCGCCAGCCGCCGATCGGTCAACGCGACATCGGAGATCTTCGGGCCCGCGCCGTGCACCATATTGATGACACCGGGCGGCAGACCCGCGGCCTCGAGCAGTTTCATCGTCCAATACGCGGCCACCGCCTGGGTGGGCGATGGCTTCCACAGGACCGTATTGCCCATCAGGGCGGGTGCGGTCGGTAGATTGCCCGCGATCGCGGTGAAGTTGAACGGGGTGATCGCGTAGACGAAGCCCTCGAGCGGGCGGTATTCGATCTTGTTCCACACACCCGGGGTGGAGATCGGCTGGTCGGCCAGGATCTGCCGGGCGAAATGCACATTGAAGCGCCAGAAGTCGACCAGTTCGCACGGTGCGTCGATCTCGGCCTGGTAAGCGGTCTTGGACTGCCCCAACATGGTTGCGGCGGCGATGGTTTCGCGCCACGGGCCGGACAGCAGATCTGCGGCCCGCAGGAAGATCGCGGCGCGATCCTCGAAGGACAGCGCCCGCCAGCTGGGTGCGGCGGCGCAGGCGCCGGCGATCGCATCCTCGACGTCGCCGGCCTCGGCGGTGGTGAGGGTGCCGAGTACGGCGGCGTGATTGTGCGGCTGCACGACGTCGATGCTCTTACCCGAGCCGCGCCGGTGTTCGCCGCCGATGACGTGGTGGATCTCGGTCGGCGTCGCGGCCAGTTCGGTCAGTTTCGCCCGCAGTCGTGCGCGTTCGGCGCTGCCCGGTGCGAAGGTGCCGACCGGCTCATTGGCCGGGCGTGGCGTGGACACGATGGCGTCCATGAGTCCTCCTGTGTTGTTTCGAGCGACCTGCAAGCAATCGCTAGCGGCGCTGGAATATGACGGTGAGCCGAAGTCAACACGGCAAAACAGCCCGCAGAATCGGACAAGCGGACAAAGATGGGATGACCGGATTGGCGAGTCGTATGAAAGTGGGCAGTGGTCGTGGCTAGCGAGGGCGAGTTGGTGGCCGCGGACCTGGATCTGTTCGGATTGGCGCAGATGGTTGCCCAGAATGCGGGCGGGATGGTGTCCATCGAGGACCCGCAATCGCATGTGCTCGCATATTCGGCCTCGGATCAGGCGGCCGACCAGCTGCGGGTGCTGTCGATCCTCGGCCGGGAGGGGCCGCGCGACTATCTGCAGGTACTGCGCAAGTGGGGTGTGTTCGATCGGCTGCGCGGAACCGACGATGTCATCGATATACCGGCGCACGAAGAGCTGGATATCAAGCGCCGTCTGGTGGTGAGCATTCGCGAACATGCCGAGGGGAGTGCGCCGCGGGTGCTCGGCTCGATCTGGCTGCAGCAGGGCGACCGGCCGTTCAAACCGGATGCCGCGCAGATACTGCGCGGCGCCTCGGCCATTGCCGCCCGGCTGATTTCGCGCAGCCTGGACGCGCCCTCCGCCGAGGCGCTGCTGATTCAACGACTATTCGGGACCGGTGGTGGGACCGCCGACGTGCCCGCCGTGGCGAGTGCGTTGAATCTGCCGCTGACCGGTCCGGCCGCGGTGGTCGGCTTCGCGGCCGCTCCCGGTGTGAAGTCACCCGCCGCCTTCGGCAATATGCTTCGCTTGCGCGCCAGCTCATTTCGCGGTGATTCGGTGACCACCATCCTCGGCGATCGGGTGTATGTGCTATTGCCGCAATACCGATCCGCGCATGCCGTGACCGCGTGGACCCGTCAGCTGGTCGAACAGCTCGAAGCGAAACTCGAATTGCGCGCCGCCATCGCCTGTCCCATACCTGATCTGGCGCATGTCGCGGACGCGCGCTCCGAGGTGGACCGGGTCCTCGACAGCACCGCCGCGACCTATCCGCGCGGTCGGGTGACCACGCTGGCCGAATCGCGCACCGCGGTGCTGCTCGGCGAAATCCTCGATCTCGTCGGCGCACGGTCGGAACTGCACGATCCACGCCTGCGCAAGCTGCTGGACTACGACCGCAAGCACTCCGCGAATCTGTGCGAGAGCGTCGAGACCTACCTGCGCGAACACGGCGATGTGCGCAATGCCGCGACAGCACTACAGGTGCACCCGAACACCCTGCGCTACCGGATCCGCCGGGTCGAGGACATTGTCGGGATGGACCTCACCGATCCCGCCGATCGCCTGCTGCTCGAACTCCAACTCGCCCTGCATCGCCGATCGCCGGAATAGGCGAGCGCACCAGCGATGATTATTCCGGCTCCCGTCCGTCTGATCTGGTGACACGGCATCAATAACCGACCAAGGAGATACCGATGCGGAAAATCACCGCCGGACTGTTCATCGCACTCGACGGCGTTGTCGAGAACCCCCAGGATTGGCATTTCCCGTACTTCAACGACGAGATGGCCACGGCCGTCGACAGCCAGCTCGGCGCGGCCGATACGCTGCTGTTGGGCCGCAAGACCTACGAGGGTTTCGCCGGGGCGTGGCCGGAGCGGGAGGCTGCGGGCGATGTCGATGCCGAAATGGCCAAGAAGCTCGGCGACGCACGCAAGATCGTGGTCACGCATCAGGATCTTACCTTCACCTGGCGCAACTCCGAGGTGCTGAAGGGTGATCTGGTTGAGGCCGTCACGGCGCTGAAGAACGAGCCCGGCGAAGCACCCATCGGCATCAGCGGATCGGTATCCATTGTCCGCCAACTGCTCGAGGTCGGGCTTTTGGACGAACTGCACCTGCTGGTGCACCCGATCGCGGTGCGCAAGGGCCTGCGATTGTTCAAGGAGACCGACTCCGCGCTTGCGCTGCAACTGCTTTCGTCCGACACCTTCAAAACCGGTGTCATACATCTGGTTTACGCGAAGGCGCCGGCGGCCGGCACCGAGGGATACGAATACGCGAAACAGTTCCTGCCCCAAGAGGATTGAGGATTTTCGTGGCACATGGTTTCGCAACCATGTGCCACTCGTGCAGCTACGATCGCGGAGCCATCGGCTTCGATTCGATCATTGCGCGTCGAGGACCTTACGCGCGCGGCTGTAATTCTCGGTGCGCTCTGCGCTCCCGTTGCTTCCGCCATTGATCGAATGTGTGATCGCGTCGATGTCTGATTTATCTGCGTCGTCGTTCAAATCCTTGGAGTCCCAGTACCATCCCGCAGTAGCGAAGGCGTACCTCGGGTCTTCGGCGCGGTCGGGGTTTCCGACGAAATCGACCTCGAGGGCATCGCTTGCCTTGCGGTAGTTGGTGCGCCCGGTCAGTTGCAGAGCGCCTCGACCGTGAAAGTCTGCTCCGTCACTGGGCCGCTGGTTTCCGAGGTCCTTGCGTGCCCCGTAGTTCCGCTCGAAGTAGGCCTTGTCGCCGTACTCTTCGAGGGTTTTCAGATCGTCGGTCTCCACTCCAACCTGTGCAAGGAAAGCGGCCGCACGCTTGGGCGTATCGATCCCGTAGTCACGCATCGCCTGGTCGAGGTAAGGGAGATACTTCTCCAGTTTGCTCTTCGGGGTGTCGGGGAAGATTGCTGCGAGTTGTTCCAAGGTCACCGGACTCATCTGCCCGGCCCGCTCGGAGTTCGTTCCGAGGAGGTCGCGGAAGTCGTTCTCCACATGCAGGACCTTCGTGACGATGACGGTCAACAGCGCCTTTTCATCACTCGCTGTCAACTTGCCCATTACCGCGAAGACAGCCAACGAAGCCGCCTGCAGGATCAACCCCAGCGATTGCGCTTCGTCTCGGATCTCCTTGGCCATCTGCGCGTTATCGCCGGCGACATCCCCGACTTTGCCCGAGAGCTTGGTATCGCGCTCTTTCAAACCGGCGGTCAGCTCTGTCAGTTCGGCCGATTTCGTATTGTAATGCGCGGTGACCACGGATTTATTGGCCACATCGTAGAGGTTCGCCGCATCGAGCAGGGCTGTCAGATCAGGGATATCGGAGGGGTTTCCGGTGCCGAGTTGGTCGACCATCAATCGAAATGCCGTCCGAGCGAGATCGACCGCGTGTTGCATGGCCTGCGAAGAGCCGGGCGGTGCCGCCAGCTTGTCGATCTCCTCGCGCGCCTGTGTTACTACCGGCGATACGGTCTGCCTCGGCGGCGCGAGCGGTCCATATCTGGCACTCCACCAGGGCTCGAGGTCGATCGGGTCGTACGGGGAGCCGCCCATTCTCGGCATTCTCTCACAACGAGTTCGGCGTTTTCGGGCCTCGACTCCCCAGCGATGGGCCTAGGTGTTATTCCGTCAGCATCTGCTCGGTGCGAGGGATCGTCAGTGACCAAGCCGTTTCGGTGGGTGTGGGTGTGGTGACCGTCAGGGTCGCGCCGTAGCCGACAAGGGTTTGCGACAATGGTTCGGACTCGGGCTCCGAACCTGCGAGATCAGTTGGTGCCCACGTGATTTCGTGTATGACGATGGCAAGTTGGCGGTCATCGAGGGTGACGTTGACCCGGATATCCTCGGCGACTGCCCGCTGACGCACTGTGCCGAGTACCCGTGCTACGGCACCGAGCGCTGCGGATTCGGGAGCGGGATCGAGATCGTTGACCGGTCCTTCGAAGCAGATTTGGGACTGTGCGTCGAGTGCCTCGGCCGCCTCGCTGGTGAGTTCCATGATCTGCGTTCGGAACGGGGTCGCGTTCTCGACATCCGCGGCGAGTCCGGTGACGGTATGGCGGATGTGATGGATGACGGCGTCGAGTTCTCGGACCGCGCCGTCGATGCGGGCGGCGATGGCCGGCACGCGGGCCAACGGACGGACCCCGCTCAGTCGCATCCCGATGCCGAACAGTTGATCGATCACCGTGCGATGCAGTTCGTGGGCGATGCGGTCGCGTTCGTTGATGACCCGCAAGGCTCGCAGTCGTGTCTCGGCCAGCCGGAGGTTCACCAGATGGTCCACCCGTGCTTGGAGTTCGTCGAGCTCGAACGGCTTCCGCAGGTAGTCGTTGGCACCGCCACGCAGCAGATCCAGTCGCGACTGCTCGTCCGCGCGTGCGCTGACGATGAGTACCGGAGTGTTCCGCAGCTCGTGGTCGTTGCGTAGCTCGCGCAGAAGTTCGTCGCCGCTCATGCCCGGCATCATGATGTCGCACAGGATCAGATCCGGCCGGTGTGCTCGGGCCAGCCGCAGTCCCGTGCCGCCGTTGTCGGCGGTGATGACCCGATAGGACTCCGATAGCGCTTCCCGAATCAAGGCGTTGAGGTCGGCATTGTCCTCGACGACAATGACCGACGGCTTCGGTTCCGACTCATCCGATCCGGTATCCACCAGGGTGGTGCGGTCGCCGCTTTCGGGCGTCAGCTCCGCGATGATCGCGTCGGCGGCGCTACTTGTCCGAATCGGTGTCGGCTCGGTGGCCGACCGGCGGACCGGAGTGCCGGGCGGGGCGGCTCGCGGTAGTTCGATAATGATCATCGCGCCGCCCTCCGGTGCGTCGCTGATGGTGATGTCACCGCGGTGCAGGCGCACCAGATCATGGACGATGCTCAGACCCAAACCGGTGCCGCCCACCGACCGGGTCGCCCCACCATCGACCTGACGGAACCGCTCGAAGACGGCGGTGCGATGCGACGCCGGTATGCCCGGGCCGCTGTCGGCGATCTCGATGACGACATCGTCCTCGGCAGGGCGCACGGTGCAGCGGATAACGCCTCCTTCGGTGACGAACTTGAAGGCGTTGGACAGCAGGTTCAGCAGGATGCGCTGCAGGTGTTCGGGATCGAGTGCGGCGGGAACGGGCTGCGGCGCGTCGACGGCCAGGCGGATGCCGCGGTCGACAGCCATGGACTCGAAGAAGGCCGAGCCGAGCCGCACTTGCTCGGTGACATCGATCCAGGCGTAATCGGGTCGTATCGCGTCCGTCTCCAGCTTCGAGGCGTCGAGCAGATCGTCGATCTGACGCCGCAGTATGCGCGCATTGCGCAGGATCAGCTCGAGGTCATCGCGGTCGGCGGGCGCGCACCGGTCGAGCGACTTTTGTGTCTGCGCCAAGATCAACATGAGTGGGGTTCGCAGCTCGTGGCTGATATTGGCGACGAACTGGCTCTTCAGTTCGTCCAGTTCCTTCGCGCGAGCGTACAACTGAGCGAGCTCGGCATTGGCCTCCTTGAGCTGTCGGCTGGTTTCGGCGACCTCACGGGCTCGGGCGAACACCTCCTGTTCCATTTCCTGCCTCGAAGCCCGCAACGCGGCCGTTTCGTGTTGTTTGGCCGCGTCGGATGCTTCGAGCTGGATGAAATCGGTGACATCCTCGACGCGGTGTATGACATAGCGCAGCTCGCCGTTGGTACCGAGAACCGGGGAGTTGGTCGGGCTCCAGAATCGCTGTAAGAAGGCGCCGTCGGGCCTGCGGATGTCGTAGCGTTGTATCGGCATCGCATCGGTGACTTGGTCATGCAGCACCCGTTCCAGCGAAACCCGCAGGTTACGGACTCCTTCTGCCGTCGGATCGTCTGGATTGTCCGGAAATACCTCGAAAATGCTCTTGCCGAGGATGTGCCGGCGTTCGGTCATCGTCGCGGCGGCATATGCGTCGGTCACCGCGACGATACACAGGTCGGGATCGAGCACCAGGTACAGACCTGGTGCGGACTCGAACACGGCGCGGAAATCGATTTCCACGGACACATGTCGACTCTATCCCCACCGTGCGACCACCGATATGGGCAGGTCAGGCCTGTACGGGCGCCTCGGACTCGCCGGTCCCGACGACCGTTCGCCTGGGTCCGGTGAACCAGTGTTTGGCTGATGCGAGCCACCAGATGCCGATCGCGCCCACCACGCCGGCCAGGGTGATCGGTGCGTAATTGACGGTGTTCCAAGTGAATTCGCTGTTCCAGGGGTAGCCGCGGTCATCGGTCGGCAGGATGAACAACAGGCTGATCAGCACGATCCAGATCAACGCGATGACGCCGACAGGTCGATACCAGGGACCGAGTTGCCAAGGGCCGGTGTGGAATCGGCTGCCGTGCAGTTGGCGCAACAGGATCGGGATGCCGTAGGCGATGTAGAGACCGATGGTGGCGACGGACGTGGCTGCCGCGTAGGCGGTCGGCGCGTTCTGCGCGGGAACCAGCATCGACGGGATCAGTAGGACGAACGAGAAGAACGAGATGAACAACACCGCGTGCACCGGCACCTTGCGGGCCGAAAGTCGCGACCAATAGGCCGATCCCGGCACCGCACCGTCACGGGAGAAGGCGAACAGCATGCGCGAGGCCGAGGTGACCGAGGCGTAGCCGCAGAACAGTTGCGCAATCGCGGCGATGATCAGCAAGAGACCGGACCAGAACGAATTCAGCGAGTTCTCCAGGATGTAGATCACCGGGTAGCCGCTGTTCTTCGTCGGATCCAGCGCATCGTCGAGATTCGGGATGGCGAAGGTCACTGCCATGATGAGCAGATATCCGGCAACAGCCGAGACGACAATGGTGTTGATGATGCCCTTGGCTGCCGTGCGCGCGGCATCGTGGGTTTCCTCCGACATATGCGCAGATGCGTCGTAGCCAGTGAATGTGTACTGCGCGTGCAGCAATCCGAGCAGGAAGCTGAACGCCACACCACCGAAGCCGACCGCGCTGTTGTCCACAGTTTCGGTGAAGACGAAGCCGACGCTCTGATGGTGGCTCGCGCCGAAACCGAGGACGACAACGAAGATCGCCACACCGCCGACATGCCACCAGGCCGAAATATTGTTGATCACCGCGGACAGATGCGGGCCGAGCGCATTGAGTACGGCGTGCAGGATCAGGATCGCGGTGAAGACCAAAAAGATTGCGGTGCGGTCGGTTCCGATATCGATGCCGATCACATTGAGCACCGCGGTGGTGAAGATGGCCGCGCCGTAGTCGATGGCGGCGGTCACCGCGATCTGGCCGATCAGGTTGAACCACCCGGTGAACCAGCCCCAGACCGGGCCGCCCAATTCGGACGCCCACCAGTAAAGACCGCCGGAAGTCGGGTAGGCCGAGGCCAATTCGGCCATTGCGAGGCCGACGAACAACACCATGACCGAGACCAGCGGCCAACCCCATGCCATGGTGATCGGGCCGCCGTTGGCCAGACCGATGCCATAACTGGCCAATCCGCCGGTGAGGATGGAGACGATGGTGAAGCTGATCGCGAAGTTGGAGAATCCGGACCAGGACCTGGCCAATTCCTGTTTGTAGCCGAGTTCGGCGAGGCGCCGTTCGTCATCGGATGGTGTGGTGGCTTCGGTCATGATCGCTCCCGGGTGAAAACGCCGCCCTCATACTGCGTTTGCCAGAAGCTAAGTGTGAAGTGAGTGCTGGTCAATCGCAGGGAAATATGGAAACCGGGCCGTAATCTCTCGGCAATCGCGCAATCCGTGGTAGGCAGAACGGATGCGACCGATGCGCTCCTCCTATGACGTGGTGGTGGTCGGTGGCGGTCACAATGGGCTGGTGGCCGCCGCATACCTGGCGCGAGCCGGGCGTTCGGTGCTGGTGCTGGAGCGCCGAGAGCACACCGGTGGGGCCGCGGTTTCGGACCGGGTGTTTGCGGGTGTCGACGCGCGGTTGTCACGGTATTCGTATCTGGTGAGTCTGCTGCCGCGCCAGATCGTCGAGGAGCTCGAGCTGCGGTTCGTGACGCGGCGTCGGCGGATCTCGTCGTATACGCCGGTCGGGGACGGCGGACTGCTGGTCGATACCGGCTCCGAGGCCAAGACCAGGGAGAGCTTCGTGCGGCTCACCGGATCGGATCGAGATTTCCGGGCGTGGCAGGAGTTCTACGGCGCAACCGGCCGGCTCGCGCAGCGGGTGTTTCCGACGCTGACGCGACCGTTGCCGACACGTTCGGAGCTCGAGCGGGTCGTCGATGATCCCGCTACCTGGGCGGCGCTGTTCGAGCGGCCGCTGGGGGAGACGGTCGAGTCGACCTTTGCCGACGACACCGTGCGCGGGGTTGTGCTCACCGATGCGCTCATCGGTACCTTCACCCATGCGCACGATCCTGAACTGCGGCAGAACCGGTGCTTCCTCTACCATGTGATCGGTGGCGGCACCGGCGACTGGGATGTGCCGATCGGCGGTATGGGCGCGCTCACCGACGCACTCGCCGATGCCGCCCGTGCCGCCGGTGCGGAGCTGATCACCGGTTGTGCGGTGACCGAGGTCGAATCCGACAATTTCACAGCCGAAGTGCGCTATGAGGGCGGTGTGGTCGGCGCGCGGCATGTGCTCGCGAATGCCGCACCGCATGAGCTCACCCGGCTGCTCGGTATACCGGGGGAGCTGAAACCCGAAGGCTCCCAACTGAAAGTGAATATGGTACTGCGGCGGCTACCTCGCCTGCGCGATGCCTTCACAGATCCGCGCGAGGCATTCTCCGGGACATTCCATATCGCCGAATCGTATTCACAACTGGAGCAGGCATACCGCGAGGCGTCCGGTGGACGGTTCCCGTCGGCCGCGCCGTCGGAGATTTACTGTCACACCCTGACCGATCCCTCGATCCTGGCACCCGACTCCGATCTGCACACTCTCACGTTGTTCGGATTACACACTCCGGCAAGACTTTTCGAGACAGATCCAGAAGCAGCGAAGGCGATGGCCGTGAAAGCCGCACTCGCCCAATTGGATGCGGTGATCGCCGAACCGCTTGTCGACTGCCTCGCCCTCGACGAGGACGGTGCACCCTGTATCGAGGCCAAGTCACCGGTAGACCTGGAACGTGAGGTCGGCCTCCCCGGCGGGCACATATTCCACCGAGACCTGGCCTTCCCCTATCGCTGCGACGACACTGATACCCCGGCATCGCGCTGGGGTGTGGCCACGGACGTGCCCAACGTCTTCATTTGCGGTGCCGGCGCGATTCGCGGCGGCGGCGTCAGCGGTATCCCAGGCCACAATGCCGCCATGGCGGTTCTCGAAACGCGCTGACCACGAGTGGAGAGCCAATGTGGGAGGCATCACACTTTTAACTGTGTCATGCGTATTCCGCATTACTGTCTCGCGTGGGGTAGTCGAAGCTGGATGTGTCATGGCGGTTTTCGCTGGAGGATTTGCGTTTGCCCATGGTGGAATCCGATTGCGGCGTTCCGATTTCCTGTATGAGGTGCCATAGGCTGACATCAACGCCGATTTTGGTGTCAATGTGATGTGGATCACATCATGATCAACTCCCGCATGACCTTGCGGCAATTGGCGGGCAAATAGTAACAATTTGATCACACACCAATGCCTTGCTGCGGCTTTAATGGGCTTGCTTCCGAAGTCCACCCCGTTAGGAACCAAAGCATGTTGATGAGGAAATTCGCCGCGACCTCGGCGCTGGTGATCGCGGCGCTCGGTGTCACGGCCGGGACCGTGAATGCCGCTCCCGAAACCGACAACGGCGTCGTGAACTACACGGCTACCACGACCCCGTCCTCGACCATTATCAAGACCGATGTCGGTTCACTGGTCGACGAGAACGGTGTCTTCAAGATCAAGGCCGGCGACGGAACCACCCTTGCGGGCACCGACCTGTCGTTCCGGGTCGACGATTTCATCTTCCCGATCGCGGCGGATATCCAGGATCACAGTGCGACGCTGACTCCGCAGTTCGATATGGCTCACGCCGTGTACAAGCCGGTCGCGCTGCCGTTCGAGGACAAGGCCCCGTGGAAGTCCGACTACGACCGTGAGCAAGCCGCCTGGAACCGCCTGACCAGCACCATCAGCATGGGCGCCACCGTCGGCACCCTGGTCGGCGGTCTCGGTGGCGGCGCCGTCGGCTGTGTCCTTGGTGGTATCGCGGGCGCGACCGTCGCCGCGGCCACCATTGTCGGCCTCTTCGGCCCGTTCATCCCGGCCGCGGCCATCGGCTGCATCGGCGGCATCATCGCCGTCGGCGCACTAGGTACCCTCGCCGGACAGATTTTCGTCACGGCCCCGGTCGCAATCGCCGCCGCAATCCAGTACTTCACCACCATCAACCAGCCTTTCGCGGCGCCGAAGTAGACCCGGCACATCGATCGGCGGGCGCTCGCATTGAGCGCCCGCCGATTTGTTCTGTCGGTCCCGAAGTTGCCGGTTACCGATCTGGCGCGCAGTGTCGCCTGGTACCGGGACTTGCTCGACTTGCTGACAACCGATCCACCACGGCCGATTCCTCGGCACGGACTCCGGTCGGGACGGGTTGAATCTCTACGAGGAGCCGACGCTGGACGGCGCCTAGCCCGCTCATGCTGGTCGTAGCTGGTTTCATGAATCGACAAGGACCGCTATCCCGAGGAGCCTGCGCCATGGAGCTGCGCCAATTGCGCTATTTCGTCACTGTGGCCGAGGAACTGCACTTCGGGCGAGCGGCCGAGCGCCTGCATATCGCGCAACCGGCGGTGAGTCAGCAGGTGCGGCGCCTCGAGCAGGAGTTGAAGGTTCAGCTGCTGGATCGGTCGCCGCGGCGGGTGCGGCTGACGGAGGCCGGGCAGCGGTTTCTGCCCGCGGCGCGCAGGGTATTGATCGCCGCCGATCAGGCGCGGGCAGTGGTGGCCGATCTGGCTGGTTCGCGTGCCGAGGTGTTCCGGCTCGGCACAGTTACCGGACTCGGTACCCGGCTGGACGCCATCCTCGATGCCTTTGCCGAGCGTCTTCCGCGGGTGCGGATCGAGTTGGTCACGCTGCCGGTACGCGAGCGGTTGGCGCAGGTCGCCGACGGACAGCTGGACGCGGCGTTCGTCCGTGCACCCGCCGCCGAGGAAACTCCCGCCCTCGAATATCTGCGCGCATGGGATGACCCGCTCGTCGCGGCACTCCCCGCCCGGCATCCGCTGGCCGCACAGGAGACGGTGCGATTGTCCGACCTGGCCCCGGTGCCATTGCGGATGACCGAGCGGCGCAATCATCCGGCACTGGTGGACCTGGTGCTGATGTCTTGTCAGCGTGCGGGTTTCGAGCCCGTTCCGGCGCCGACCGCCACCACTCTGCAGGACAATTTGGCCGCGATCGGCACCGCCGCCGCAATGTGGACGGTGATCTACGCCGCCAATGCCGGCCAGGTGCACAATCCGCGCGTGGCCTTCCGTCCGTTCGCCGACGGCGGCCTGAGCCTGCCGATTGCCGTCGCCCTGCGGGCCGGTACCGATTCGCCCAGCTCGGCGTTGTTACGCGACCTCCTAGCGAAGTGAGCCGCAACAATAAGCACTCGTTATCGCTGTGCGAACGAACTGGCCCTTGGTCGACGACCTTGCTTCGGGTGAACTGACAACAGCCGCCGAACAAGTCGGAATCACCCGGATGCGGTCTGTCCCAACCCTTTTCAGACAGGAGATCAGTAATGCCCATCGTCACCGTCCAGCAGGGTCCGCGCGCCGTCGAACTCGAGCGGGATCTGGTCCGCCGGATCACCGACGCCTTCGTCGACGCCTACAAAATTCCGGCCGAAACCGTCCAGGTGTGGATTCACGAGACGCCCGCCGACAGCTGGGGCGCGGCCGGACAGCTGACCGCCGATAAGAAATAGCCCACAGCAGGGGTGCCGAAGCCCGACCGATACCGTCGCGGTCATGCCGATCAAGCATGACCTGCCGCGCTGGTTACCGGTCGGGCCGGTCACCCGGGTGCTGCTATCCGTAGAGGGTCGCCCGGTGCTCCGAGGCGGCCGCGAAGGCGTGCTCGATGGCGGCGTGCAGCTCGTCTGCAGTCGAGTGTGGGTATTCGGCTAGGGAAAGGCGACGGTTTCGTCGCAGCTGTCCGGGGGGTCGACCAAGCCGCATTCGACCGGCGGGCGGGACGGACGGTAGGTGGTCGGGACGCCGCCGGATTGGATGATGCCGCGGTAGGCGTCGACGGCGTCGGTGGGGTTGCGGGCCAGCGTGGGGTCGGTGCGGACGTCGACGGTGTAGAGGCCGAAACGTGGTGTGTAGCTGCCCCATTCGTAGTTGTCGGTCAGGCTCCAGTAGTTGTACCCGACGACGTTCATGCCGTCGGCTTTGGCGCGCTGGAGCCAGTAGACGGTGTCGCGGAGGTGGTCGGTGCGGGTGTAGCCGTCGGCGCGTGGCTTGCTGTCCTCGGTGGGCATGCCGTTCTCCACGACATACAGTGGGCGATCGGGAAACAGCTGCGCGTAATGGCGCAACGCGTAGTAGATGCCCTCAGTGTGAATCGGGAGTTCCCAGATCGCTGGACCCTCGTTCGAACCACCCTGTACTGCTTTGTTCGTTTCCGGCAGGGGCGCGAAATAGTAGTCGACGCCGATGAAATCGAGCTTATCGGCGATCCGGTCCACGATCGGCTGATTCACCTCGGTCTCGGCGCCCGCTACATAGCCGAGGTTGCTGGTGACCTGCGCGTCGGGCCGGTTCTGATGGATGGTGTCGTAGATTGCGTTGTGCGCCTGGGCAATTCGATCCAGCACTGCGGGCGCCTCGTCCGGTGTGATCGCGCCGATGCGAAGTTCGGTGCCGATGTAGGCGGCGGGCTCGTTGAAGGTGACCCACAGCGGATCGCGAGAGCCATAACGGCTCACCACCTTTCGCATATTGGCCAGCCAATCCTCGACCATGCCGGGGTTGCGCCAGCCGCCGCGATCGACGGCCCAGCCGGGATAGACCCAGTGATCCAGGGTGAGCATCGGCCGCATACCGGTCGCGAGAATGCGCGCTATCACGTTGTCGTAGAAGCCGAATGCCGCCTCGTCCCAGGTATCGGGTTGCGGCTGGACCCGCGCCCATTCGATGCCGATCCGATACACCCGGACCCCGAGGTGTGCGGCCAGGTTGATATCGGAGATGTAGCGCTTGTAGAAGTCGACCGAATTCTCGTAGTCGTCCCCGGCGTTGCCGGATTCGATATAGCGGGTCCAATTGCTGTCCGGCGCATGGCCTTCGGATTGGAAGCCCGATGATGCGACGCCCCAGAGGAATTCCCGGCCGAACGGAGCGATGGTCGCCTGGGCGGTCGGCATGGTGATGCCGGGCAGCAGTAGCGCGGTCGCGATGAACGCGAGTCCGACCAGGGTGCGGCGGCGCATCGGTGTTCGCATCGAGCTCCTGTCCCCATCCGGCACTGTTGGTCGTGCGTCACCTGGTGGGGCATTGCCCCGGGTAGTGATCTCTCAGCGTAACTGTGAGATTGCTGAAATCTGGGCAGGCGATCGGTGTGTCGCGCTTGTGGTCAAAAGACCTGGGAGTTCGTCTCGATTGCTACCTACTCGCGTCGTTAGCTCACCCGTCCACCGATGCGGCGGGTGAGCTCGTCAGCGGTCGACCGCACCTGCGCGGCGAGACCGGACCAATCGGCCGCGCAGGGGATCTGCTCGCAATGGTGCCGCAGCGTCAGGCTGATCGCCGCGATCGGCCGGTGGTCGTGATCGAATGCCGGATAGGCGACCGAGGCGAATCCGGCGGTGACATGTCCGTCTTCGCTCGCCCAACCGCGCCGCCGCTCGGCGGCCAGGATGGTGCGCAGCGCCGCGAGGCTGGTCGGCCCGCGGTCCGTGCGACGTACGAAGGCCGCCGCCGATGGGAACAGTGCCCGCACATGGGCGGCCGGTAGATGCGCCAGGATCGCCCGGCCCGACGCGGTCAACTGCGCGGGCAGGCGGACGCCGACATCGGTCACCAGAGTTTCAGGGCGCGCCGGGCGTTCCTTGATCAGATACAGCAGTTCATTGCCGTGCAGAACTCCGAGGTGCGCGTTGTGCCCGACCCGTCCGGCCAACTCGCGCAGCAACGGTCCGGCCACCCGCTCCAGCGGATCGTGGCGCAGATAGGCCGAACCCAATTCGAAGGCGGCGATACCGAGGCCGTAGCGCCGTTCGGCGGGCAGCCGGGTGACGAAACGGGCCTGCTCCAACTCCGCGAGCAGGTGATAGGTGGTGGAGCGGGGGATGTCCAGCTCACGCGCGACCGTGGATGCGGAGACCGGTCCGGCCCGGGTCGCCATCAGCTGCAGCACGGCCAGGCCGCGCCGCAGCGCCGGGATGTCGCTGCTCGTTCCCATGCCACTTCCTCCCAAGCCGGTTCGGGTCAATGTCTCGGATACCAGACGGAACCTGCCCCAGCCTCATTCTGCACCCGCCCCGGTGGCGGTGGAATGGGCCTATGCCGGATACCACGCAGTTACCGCCCGTGGAACTGGACGGACCGCTGACCATCGAACGCATCGTCGCCGTTGCCCGCGACGGCGCCAAGGTGGTATTCAGCGAGGCCGCCGAGAAGCGGCTGACCCATGCGCGCCAGCATGTCGACGCGCTGGCCGCGGGTACGGTCCCGACCTACGGCGTCTCCACCGGCTTCGGCGCACTGGCCACCCGGCACATTCCGCCGGAGCGTCGGGCCGCGCTGCAGCGGTCGCTGATCCGCTCACATGCCGCGGGCGCCGGCGCGCCGGTCGAAACCGAGGTAGTGCGCGCCATGATGCTGCTGCGGCTGCGCACCCTGGCCACGGGACATACCGGGGTGCGACCGGAGACGGCTCGCACCCTGGCCGCGTTGATCAATGCGGGCATTACGCCTGTGGTGCACGAGTTCGGCTCGCTCGGCTGCTCCGGCGATCTCGCGCCTTTGGCCGCGGTCGCTTTGGCGTTGATGGGGGAAGGTGAGGTCGCCGACTCCTCCGGCAAGGTGATTGCGGCCGCAGAAGCCTTGCGTGCCAAGGGGATCACCCCGGTAACTCTTGCCGAGAAGGAAGGGCTCGCGCTCACCAACGGCACCGACGGCATGCTCGGCATGCTGGCGCTCGCGATCAGTGATCTGCACCAACTGCTCGACGTCGCCGACATCACCGCCGCCATGAGCGTGGAGGCACTCCTCGGCACCGACCGGGTCTTCGCCGATGATTTGCAGGCGTTGCGTCCGCATCCGGGCCAAGCGGTGTCGGCGCGCCGTATGGCGGCCGCGCTCGCGGGATCGGAAATCGTTGCCAGCCACCGGGGGCCGGAGTGCAACCGAGTGCAGGACGCGTATTCGTTGCGCTGCGCACCGCAGGTACACGGTGCCGCCCGCGACACCGTCGCGCACGCCGAATTGGTGGCCGAACGCGAAATGGCCTCGGCGATCGACAACCCCGTCGTGCTCGCCGATGGCAGGTTGGAATCCAACGGCAACTTCCACGGCGCTCCGGTGGCGTATGTCCTGGACTTCCTGGCTATTCCGATCGCCGATGTCGCGAGCATGGCGGAGCGGCGCACCGACCGGATGCTGGATGTCGCACGCTCGCACGGCCTTCCGGCCTTCCTCGCGGCCGATCCTGGTGTCGATTCCGGTCACATGATCGCCCAGTACACCCAGGCCGGAATCGTAAGCGAGCTCAAGCGCCTCGCCATGCCCGCCTCGGTGGATTCGATTCCGAGCAGTGCGATGCAGGAAGACCATGTGTCGATGGGCTGGTCGGCCGCGCGCAAATTGCGCAGGGCCGTCGACGGTCTGGCCGCTGTGCTCGCCATCGAATATCTCACGGCCGCAAGAGCGTTGGATTTACGAGGCCCATTGCATCCGGGCCCGGCCACTGCGGCCGCTGTCGCCCTGTTGCGCACCGAGGTCGACGGTCCGGGACCGGACCGACATCTCGCCCCGGAAATCGCCGCCGCGACGGAACTCATCCGTTCCGGCGAACTGCTGGCCGCGGTCACCCCCCTCCTCGACACCTCAGGAAAGTGAGCTCCCTTGCCAACACCCGAAGCGATCCGGTTCCCACATGGCGAATCAGGCTCGCACACATGGTCATGCGAGGTCACCAGTAGCTATCCGACACCGACCTGCGGGACGGATCGGCAATTCGTTGATATGGAGGCAATCCGATGACACGGACAGTGCGCGCGGCGCGCGGCACGCAACTGACGGCCAAGAACTGGCAGACCGAGGGCGCCCTGCGGATGCTGCAGAACAATCTCGATCCCGACGTGGCGGAGCGGCCGCAGGACCTGGTGGTATACGGCGGCACCGGTAAGGCGGCGCGGAACTGGGCCAGCTTCGATGCAATCACCCGCACCCTCACCACGCTCGAGGCCGACGAGACCCTGCTGGTCCAGTCGGGTAAGCCCGTGGGCGTATTCCGGACGCACGAATGGGCGCCGCGGGTGCTGATCGCCAATTCGAATCTGGTCGGGGACTGGGCGACCTGGCCGGAGTTCCGCAGACTGGAATCGCTCGGCCTCACCATGTACGGGCAGATGACCGCGGGTTCGTGGATCTACATCGGCACCCAGGGCATTCTGCAGGGCACCTACGAGACCTTCGCCGCCGTGGCGGATAAGCGTTTCGGTGGCACCCTGGCCGGAACCGTCACGCTCACAGCAGGATTGGGCGGCATGGGCGGTGCGCAGCCGTTGGCGGTAACCATGAACGGCGGTGTCGCCCTGGTCGTCGAATGCGATCCGGCGCGCGCCGAGCGGCGCGTGCACGACCGCTATCTCGACGAGATCGCCACCGATTTCGATGATGCGGTGCGTCGGGTGTCGAAGGCGCGCAAGGAACGAAAGGCGCTGTCGGTCGGTCTGATCGGCAATGCGTCCGAGGTGCTGCCCAAGCTGCTCGCGGCGGGTGTCGAGATCGATATCGTCACCGACCAGACCTCGGCGCACGACCCCCTCGCGTACCTGCCGCGCGGTGTCGCAGTCGAGGACTGGGCCGATTACGCCGCGAAGAAGCCCGACGAATTCACCGATCGCGCCCGCGAATCCATGGCCGAGCACGTCGATGCGATGCTCGGGTTCCTCGATCGTGGTGCCGAGGTCTTCGACTATGGCAATTCGCTGCGAGGTGAGGCGAAACTCGGTGGCTGCGAACGGGCCTTCGACTTCCCGGGTTTCGTGCCCGCCTACATTCGACCCTTGTTCTGCGAGGGCAAGGGGCCGTTCCGCTGGGCCGCGCTGTCCGGTGATCCGGCGGATATCGCCGCGACCGACCGCGCCATGCTGGAACTGTTCCCGGAGCACGAATCCCTGCACCGCTGGATCAGCATGGCCGGGGAACGCGTTGCCTACCAAGGACTTCCGGCCCGCATCTGCTGGCTCGGCTACGGTGAGCGACACCTGGCCGGACTCCGCTTCAACGAGATGGTGGCCAACGGTGATTTGCGGGCCCCGGTGGTGATCGGTCGTGACCACCTCGACTCCGGCAGTGTCGCCTCGCCGTATCGCGAAACCGAGGCCATGGCCGATGGATCCGATGCCATTGCCGACTGGCCGCTGCTCAATGCGCTGGTCAACACCGCTTCGGGCGCGAGCTGGGTTTCGATTCACCACGGCGGCGGGGTGGGCATGGGGCGGTCCATTCACGCCGGACAGGTCTGTGTCGCCGATGGAACCGCGTTGGCCGGGCAAAAGATCGAGCGCGTGCTCACCAATGACCCTGGTATGGGCGTCATTCGGCATGTGGATGCCGGGTACGAGCGGGCCAGCGCGGTCGCCGAGGAACGTGGCGTACGAATCCCCATGCAGGAGAACAAGTGACGGCGAATGGCCTGCTCGCCGAAATCGCGGATGTGGGCCGCGACGCACGGCGCGGCGGATACTCGCGGCACGCCTTCGATCGTGCCGAACTGGAATTGCGGGATTGGTTCATCGAGCAGGCGGCCCGGCGCGGTCTGGATGTAACGACGGATCGCAACGGAAATGTCTGGGCGTGGTGGGGGAGCCCGGGGGCCGGTGCGGTGGTCACGGGGAGTCATCTGGACTCGGTGCCTGGTGGGGGCGCGTTCGATGGCCCGCTCGGAGTGACGAGCGCGCTCGCGGCAGTGGATATCTTGCGCGCGGAGGGTTTCACTCCTGTGAAGCCGCTCGCACTATTGGTGTTCGCGGAGGAGGAGGGTGGACGTTTCGGGGTGCCATGCCTGGGGTCGAGGTTGCTCACCGGTGCCATCGACGCCGACCGGGCGCGCGGACTACGCGACGCCGCTGGGATCACCTTTGCGGAGGCCGCGGCCAAAGCGGGGCAGGATCCGGATCGATTCGGCGCGGATCCCGAAGCGCTCGCCAGTATCGGCTGCTTCGTCGAATTGCATGTCGAACAGGGACGCGGACTGATCGACTTGGACAGCCCGGTCGCGACCGGCAGCAGCATCATCGCGCACGGGCGCTACCGGTTCTCCTTCACCGGGCAGGGAAATCATGCGGGTGCGACCCGCATGTCCGACCGTCACGATCCGATGCTGCCCGCGGCCGCTGTGATCGCGGCCGCGCGCCGGGTTGCCGCGGCCACCGAGGATGCCAGGGCTACGGTCGGCAAGCTGATGCCCACACCGGGCGGCACGAATGTCATTGCCTCGACCGTGGATCTGTGGCTGGACGCGCGCGTCGCCGGAGACGGCCGCACCGCCGCGCTGGTCGAGGATATCGCCGGATTCGCACGCGAGGCGGCGGCCACCGAGGGCTGCGAGATCACTGTTACCGAGGAATCCTATTCGGACGATGTCGTTTTCGACGAGACACTGCGAGGCCGAATGGACGCAGTACTGGGAGGTGTACCCGCTCTACCGACCGGCGCGGGGCACGATGCGGGGATCCTGGCGGCCCATGTGCCCTCCGGCATGCTCTACGTGCGCAATCCGACCGGTATCAGCCATGCGCCGCAGGAGTATTCCGAACCCGCGGATGTGGACTTCGGCGCAGCGAGCCTGGCTCGCGTGCTCGAGGATTTGGCGAAATGAGCACGCGGGTTCAGGCGTCAGATCTGTGTCATCGGAATCCGATGCATGGGAGCGCGGCCGAATGAGCGTCTATTGGGCCGAATACGCCTGGCTGCCAGATGGTTTGGCCGAACGGGTGACGATCGATGTCACCGGATCGACGATCCGCTCAGTGGCCCGGGGAACCGAGCCGAATGGAAACGTATTGCGCGGCTTGACTGTTCCCGGTTTCGCGAATGCGCACTCACACGCCTTCCATCGCGCCTTGCGCGGACGCACCCACCATGCCCGAGGCTCGTTCTGGACCTGGCGGGAACGGATGTATGCCGTCGCCGATCGGCTGGATCCTGACTCCTACTACCGGCTCGCACGCGCGGTATACGCGGAGATGGTGCTCGCCGGATACACCAGCGTCGGCGAATTCCACTATCTGCATCACGCACCCGGCGGCGTAACCTACGCCGATCCGAATGCGATGAGCGCGGCGCTGGCCGCAGCGGCACGGGATGCGGGAATTCGGCTCACCCTGCTCGATACCTGTTATCTCAGTGGCGGATTCGGTCAACCGCCGAACGAACACCAGCTTCGCTTCAGCGACGGTGATGCGGCGACCTGGGCCGAGCGCGCCGCCGCGTTCAAACCGGAGTCGGAGCTGGTGCGCACCGGTGTCGCCGCACATTCGGTGCGCGCGGTACCGCTGCAGGCGCTGGCGGTGGTCGCCCAACAGGCAGATGGTCGGCCGGTGCACGTCCACCTCTCGGAACAACCGGGCGAGAACCGCGATTGCCTTGCTGCACATGGGCTTACGCCGACCGCTCTATTGGCTCGAAGCGGGTTGCTCGGTCCGGACACGGTAGCCGTGCATGCCACACATATGAGACCCGCCGATATCCAGATGCTGGCGGACGCGCGGTCGAGGGCTTGCTTCTGCCCGACCACCGAACGCGATCTCGGCGACGGCATCGGCCCGGCCCGCGAACTTCTCGACACTGGAGTCCGGCTGTGCCTCGGCACTGATAGTCACGCGAGCGTCGACGGTTTCGAAGAGTGGCGTGCACTGGAGTTGAACGAACGCCTCGCATCCCGCACTCGTGGACGATTCGAGATCGCGGAGTTGTTCAGTGCGGCAACCGATCACGCATCGATCGGCTGGCCCGAAGTGGGCCGCATCGAAGCGGGTGCCGCTGCCGATCTGGTCACCGTAGATCTCGACTCGATCCGGACCGCGGGCACCGCACCCACGGCCGCATTGTTCGCGGCCTCGGCCGCGGATATCCGCGCGGTGCTGATCGCCGGGCGGCAGGTGGTCTCGGAGGGTCGCCATTTGCTGGTGGAGGACCCCGAAATCATTCTGCGAGACGAGATTCGGGCCTTGTGCCCACCTTGACAGCTTGCGGCAACGACGAGACCAGAATCTCCACCGACAGAAAGGGCACCGTGTCGACCCTCATCACTGGAATCGGTGAGCTGACTACCAACGCACCGGACGGCCCGCTGCACGATGCCGCGGTGGTGCTCGATGGTGAACGCTTCGCTTGGATCGGCCCGGCGAGCTCCGCACCGGCCGCCGATTATCGTGTCGATATCGGCGGCCGCGCCGCGCTGCCCGGCTGGGTCGACAGTCACACCCACCTGGTCTTCGCCGGTGATCGCACCGCCGAATTCGAGGCCAGAATGGCTGGCCAGCCCTACCGTGCCGGTGGTATCGCGACGACCGTCGCCGCCACCAGAAGCGCCTCCGACGAACAGCTTTCAGCCAACCTGAGCCGCCATGTCGCGGAGGCCTACCGCCAGGGCACGACCTGCCTGGAGACCAAAACCGGATACGGCCTGAGCGTGCCCGACGAGGCACGTTCGGCCCGAATCGCCGCCGCCATCGCCGACGAGGTGACCTACCTGGGCGCACACCTGGTCCCGCCCGGTACCGACGCCGAAACCTACGTCGACCTCGTCTGCGGCGATATGCTCGACGCGGTCGCACCGCATGTGCGCTGGGCCGATGTCTTCTGCGAGACAGGCGCTTTCGACGAAGCTCAGTCCGATCGCGTCCTGCGCGCCGCCGCCGCACGCGGACTCGGGTTGCGCGTACACGGCAATCAATTGGGCGCCGGCCCCGGCGTGCAACTGGCGGTCCGTCACGGCGCAGCGAGCGTGGACCACTGCACCCACCTCACCGAAGCCGATATCGATGCCCTCGCCGCCTCGGACACCGTCGCCACCGTCCTGCCTGCCTGCGATTTGTCCACCCGACAGCCTCTTGCTCCGGCCCGCGCACTGCTCGACGCGGGCGCGATCGTAGCCCTGGCTACCAATGCCAATCCGGGCAGCTCCTACACCACGTCGATGGCCTACTGCGTGGCAACGTCGGTACTCCAAATGGGCCTCTCGATCGCCGAAGCGGTGTACGCGGCAACGGCCGCGGGTGCGAAAGCGTTGCGCCGCAACGATGTGGGGGTCATCGAGGTCGGTACGCGCGCCGATCTCCAGGTACTCGACGCTCCCTCGGTAACCCATTTGGCGTACCGCCCAGGCGTCCCACTGACGCTTGCCGTTTGGCGCTTGGGGCAACGCATTCCGACGACCGAATGGCCGAGTGCCACCGGGTGACCGGCCGCGGCCTATGAGTTTTCGAGCGAGTGGAGGGCGGCATTCACGAGAGTCATTGCGGTGCGGGCACATACATCGACGGCCACGTCGGGTTCCAGTGCGCGTACATCGATCAGCACGATGAACGCCTCCCAGCCCACCACGAGCGCAATACTCGACACGAGATCGTCGAATTGCGGCTGGGGCATGCGGTCACGCAATGGTTCGAGCGCCCATTCGATCCAACGCACCCGACGATGCCCGGGCGGCGGTGCGTCCTGCGCGGGCGGGTCGACGGTGAGCTTCACCAGCCGCCGCCCCATCGGTAGCAGCTCGGTGATCTGCGCACCCATCGCCCGCGCCAATTCGCCGATGCGTACGCGCGGGTCGTCGGAACGGATATTCGTCAGCGCCTCATCGGTGTTCGCGCTGAGCAGGCTCATGGTGGCATCGAGCATCAACTGGTCGAGAGTTGGGAAATGCAGGTAGACAGTGCGTCTGGATACGTCCGCGGCGGCGGCGATGTCATTGACCGAGGGTTCTATGCCGCGGTTCAGCAATGTCATGGAGGCGTCGACGATGGCTTTGCGGGTGCGTCGGCGCTGGGCGACGCGGCCCGATGTGAGCTGGGCGGTTTCCTCGACCTGGCTGGTCTCGCTGACCTGGGCGCGGTGCTCGGTCATTCCTGCTTGTCCTCCGAGTGCCATCTTGACAGTGCTGCCTCGGCCAAAACTATACTAAGTTGCACTTATTGCACAGGAGTGCATTTAGTATCGGGAGGAACTAAATGACTATCGGGGATGTTCGATCTGCGCTGGAGCAGGAGTTATGAGCCGCCGGGTTGTCGAGGACCCGGGCTGTCGAACCCACGACATGGTGCTCGTGCACCGCGTGTTCCGTCGCGAATTCCGTTTGCTGGCAGACATTGTCGAGGCCACCTCGCCCACGGATGCCGAACAGGTGACGCGAGTGAGTGCACATGCACGTGAGATGCTTGCCGCGCTGCATCGTCAGCACCGCAATGAGGACGAACTGGTATGGCCGAAACTGCTTTCGGCGGAACTGGATTCGACGGTGCTCGATCTCATGCAAACCCAGCACGAACAGATCGATGCGATCATGCGGCGTCTCGATGCCGAACTGTCCGAATGGGAACATCAGGGCGGTGCGGAAACGACCGACCTGCTGGCCGAAGGGCTGCGCCGACTACACGAGGCCCTCACCGAACATCTTCGCCTGGAAGAAGATACGGCACTGCCGATAGTGGCGGCGACCTTGACCGCATCGGAGTGGGCCGAGCTCGGTAAGCGCGGTATGGCGTCGTTCTCGAAAGGGCGGGCCCTGGTATTCCTCGGTCATATCGCCGAGGAGGCCGATGAGCGCGAATGGTCGGAATTCCTGCGAGAAGTCCCGGTTCCCGTCCGGCTGCTGTATCGAGTGTTCGGCCGCCGTGGCCACGCACGGGAGACCGCACTGCTGCGTCGCGATCTGCGCTCGGTCGGAAAGGTTGTCAGATAGTCGAATTCAGCGCGCCGGGAAGCGGATGATCCGATCATCACCGGCACGGACGTCGCCGCGGCCGTCCGTGTTGGAGGTGGTCAGCCACAGTGCGCCGTCCGGGGCTATTGCCACCGTGCGCAGGCGGCCCAGGTCGGGCAGCCAGGACTGCGGTGTGCCCAGCGTGCCGTCGCGCAGTGGAACCGTCCACAATCGTTCGCCGCGCAGCGCCGCCACATAGAGGGTGTCGCCGGATATGGCGATGCCGGACGGCGATGCCTCCGAAGGTTTCCAAATGACTTGCGGGTCAGTGAATCCCCGCTCCGTGCCGCCCATACCTTCGACGATCGGCCAGCCGTAGTTGTGGCCCGGCTCGATCGGATTGATCTCGTCGAACGCGTCCTGACCGAACTCCGCGGCGAAGAGTCTGCCTGAACGATCCCAGGCCAGACCTTGCACATTGCGGTGCCCCAGGCTGTAAACCGGCGAACCGGGCGTTGGATTGCCCGGTGCCGCAGCGCCATCGGGCGTCAGCCGCAAGATCTTGCCATTGGGGCTCGCCGGATCCTGAGATCTATTGCCCTGCGCCGCATCTCCGGTACCGATATACAACATGCCGTCGGGCCCGAATGCGATCCGTCCGCCATTGTGGTTCCCGGCCTTGGCGATACCGGCGAAGATGACTTCCGGTTGCCCATCGAGCCGGAACCGCACGATCCGATTATCGTCGGCAGCGGTGAAATACGCATAGACATACCGTGTTTCGGCATAATCCGCCGCCACGGCCAGCCCCAACAGACCACCCTCGCCCCGCGCGACCACCCCGGGAACCTCGTACACCTTCTCGGCCGGGCGGCCGGGCACCACCCGCAGAATTCGGCCGGTATCCCGCTCTGCGACCAGGACATCACCGTCGGGCAGGAAGGCAAGCCCCCACGGCACATCGATATCGCGCACGATCTCCTGCCCCGCCGCCAGATCCGGCACACCCGACGGCGTACTTGGTGCGGTGCTCGTGACGACGCTCGCTTCGGAACCGGAATCGCCGCCGCATCCGGTAACCGCGCCCACCATCAGCACGGCGATCACGATCCCGATGAATCTCCGCATGCGTATCCCTCCGATTGATCATTCGGCGGTGCTATCTCGATCGTGCCCGCTCGCACGCCTACCCGCCACGGCATCAGGACTAGTGTCGACGGCGCTATCCACCATGTGAGTCGCGAAGCTGTCCTGGACCACGGCCATCGGGCGAGCTCGCGCGCATCGGCCGGTTCGGCAAGCGTTGGTTAGCTGCTGCCCGCCACTAGGACGGCGACCAGGGCGATCGCGCCGGGCAGCGCCTGAACGATCAGGATCCGACGGTTCGCGGTCGCAGCACCGTAGATTCCGGCGACGACAACACATGCGGTGAAGAAGATCATCGCGGCGAATCCGACCGGGTCCGAGGCGATGATGCCCCAGATCAGACCGGCCGCCAGGAAGCCGTTGTAGAGGCCCTGGTTGGCGGCCAAAACCTTGGTCTGCTCGGCGAATTCGACGGTGCTGCCGAAGGACGCGCGCACTCGCGGCGTGGTCCACAGGAACATCTCCATGACCAAGATATAGATGTGCAGCAACGCCACCAGGCCGACCAGCACTTCGGCTACTATGCGCATTCGATTGATCCCTTCACGCGGATTCGGCTCGTTGTCGGTCCACAGGATGGACGATGGGCGTCGAGTGCGTAGGAAGGCGCGCCCGATGAATCTCGCGCGCTAATTCTTGTGCAGAGTGCCGGTGACGTCGCCGAGCACACCACTGAAACCGCCGCTGAAGCTGTAGGTGACCGAACCGTCCGGCTGCAGGATTACCTTCGATGTCGACCCTTCATCCATGCACCCGCTCGCACCGCCGCTGAGCCGTGCCACGAAGGTGAGCTGGGTATCGGTCGCATTCGTCAGACGTTCGGCGCGTTCACAACGGTTGTGCGATGCCTGGCCGGTATTGGCCGAGGAGGCGAGCTCCTCGCCGACTTTCCCGTCGTGAATGGTCAATTCGACATCGAAGGTGGCGAGCGCATCCCTTGCGGTGCCGGTCCACTTGCCGACGAACGCTTCGGGTATCACGGAGTCCGTTGCCGCTGCCGAGGTGCTCGTCTCGGAGGTCTGCGTCATCGAGGTGGTCGTGCGCGGGACGGTGGTTGCCACCGCCGAAGTGCTCACCGTCGCCGCGGAATCGGAGGACTTGTCGGTCAGCTGCGTGCCGATGAGGAATGCGCCGCCCGCGACGATGAGACACACCACCAAAGCCGCGACGATCAATGCGCTCCGGCGTGACCGACTCTTCGGCGCAGGCTGCGCGTGGTAGTAGGCAGGTTGCGGCCCCGACCGATCCTGCGCAGGCGGATAGGGCGCATAACCATGACTCGAATTAGCTTGTGGCCCAGGAGGTCCGGATTGCCATGCGGTATTTCCGGGCTGCCAAGCCACCGCATCGGTCCCAGTCCGCGACAGCGCATGGGGCGCTGCGTGCGGCCCCGAATTCGATTGCGGCATCGGCCGCGAAATCGTCGGCGCCGACCGCGACGGATCCGGCCCGACCGCCTCGACCGGCCCGGATTCCAGATCGAGCAGCGCAACCGCCCGCCGACTCACCTCTTCGAGCACCGGCGCGGGCAGCCAGCCGACACGTTCCGGAACCTCGAGTTCGGCCAGCTGATCGAGTAACTGCTGCGGAGTCGGCCGCGCTGTCACATCCTTGTTCAGACAGGCAGCGATGAGCGGCCGCAGCCGGTCCGGCACCGCCGCGAGGCGCGGCTCCTCGTACACCACCCGATACAGCATCTGCACCGTCTCGCCGGAGCCGAACGGTCCCTGCCCGGTTGCCGCGTAAACGAGCACGCCGCCGAGTGCGAAGACATCACCCTCGGGCCCCATGGTCGGTCCGACCACCTGCTCCGGACACATGAAGCCCGGTGAGCCGATGACACTTCCGGTGGTCGTCAGTGCGCTGTCCTCGGCGGCGCGTGCGATGCCGAAGTCGATCACCTTCGGACCGTCCACGGCGAGCAGCACATTGGACGGTTTCAGATCGCGATGCACAATCCCGGCGTCGTGCACGGCGATCAAGGCCTCCGCCAGACCGTGCGCGAGCACCAGCAGCGTGTTCTCGTTGAATGTGCCGAACTGCTCGACCGCATCGGTCAACGAGAATCCGGCCACATAGCCGGTCGCCAGCCACGGCGGCGTCGAATCCACATCCGCGTCGAGCACCGGCGCGGTGTACTTCCCGCCGACCCGCCGCGCTGCGGTGACCTCGCGGCGGAACCGCTCCCGGAACTCGTTGCCGATCAGATCCGGCCGTATCACTTTCACCGCGACCGTGCGGCCACCCGCGCTGCGCCCGAGGTACACCCGGCCCATACCGCCCGCACCGAGCAGGCCGAGTAGCCGGTAGTCCCCGATCCGCGTGGGATCGTCTGTGCCGAGCGGTCGCATCGCGAACTGAGGTCCTCTCACCTGACGTCGAACACGCAAAGGCTACCCATCGACGCGCTCGGCCGCCCTAGCCGGTGGCGGCCGGAACCGGTGTGGGAGCCGCGCGGCGCAGCTGCCGCGCCAACAAGTATGCGGCGATGGCGGCCGGAACATTCATCAGCACCCCGTAGACCGCGGGCGGCACCGCCATCTGCGAATTGTGCAGCACGCTCGAGGCGACCGCGATGGCCAACGCGCCGTTGTGGATGCCGATCTCCATCGCCGAGGCGATCGCCTGATCGGTCTCCACCCGGAACAAGCGCGGCACGGTGTACCCGATGACGAAGCTCAACGTCGACAGCAACAGACTGAGCGTGGCGAGCTTGCCGATATTCTCGGTCAGCGTGTCGAACTCGCGCCCCACCGCCGCCACGACGACCAACAGCAGCACCACTGCCGAGACGATCTTGACGTTCTTGCGCATCCGCTCGGCCCAGTCGGTGAACCGGCGATGCACCCACATCCCCACCGCGACCGGGACCAGCACGATCGCGAACACTTGGGCGAACTTATCCGGCCGCAGCCCGATCGCGGCGTCATCGTCCATGAACAGCGTGAACGACAGCGTGACCACAAGCGGCAGGGTGAAGACGGCGAGAATCGAATTGATTGCGGTCAGCGTGATATTCAGGGCCACATTGCCGCCGGCGATATGGCTGAACAGATTCGCCGACGGCCCGCCCGGTGAGGCGACCAGTAACATCACCCCGACGGCCAGCGCACCCTCGAGTCGGAACAGATAGACCAGACCCAGGCAGATCGTGGGCAGCAGGATCATCTGGCATACCAGCGCGACCACCGCCGCCTTGGGATACCGCAGCACCCTGGCGAAATCGTCGACGGTCAAGGTCAACCCGAGTCCGAACATAACCAGCGCCAGGGCCAGCGGTAGGAACACGGCGAAAATCGTTGAACCCATTCAGATCTCCTCATCAGGACTCGGACGGTTATCGACGTTATCGACTCACCGTCCCCGTGGCGACCCCACCTGTGGGAGACCGGCCGCGGCGATCGCCGGATTCGACGATGCGATGATGGTGTGCGCAGCGCGATCGAGATATTCGTCCGACCTGAAGGGCTTCCCCTCGATGCAGACTTATCGGCTCGTTTTGCTCGGCCTCGGTATCGCACTGACCTGTGTGACCGGATGCGGCTCGGGTGATAACGATGACCGGATAACCGATTTCGCCCCGACCACTACGGTGGCGACCACGTCACCTGCGGCGAAATGTGGGGTCGATCTGACCGCGCCGGTGATCAGTTCGGCCATCGCGACGTTGCCCGTCGATCCGCTCACCAAGGTGCCGTGGTCCACCGATCCGGCCGGATTCGAGGGCACCTTCGATCCGTGCGTCACGCTATCGGCCGTCATCATCACCGTCGAGGGCGCGACCGGTAGTTCACCGAATCAGGTGCTGCTGTTCCACAAGGGCGAATTCGTCGGTACCGGCACGCGGGACAGTCTCGGGTTCACTTCGCTGGATCCGGGGCGCACGACCGATGACACCGTCGGTGTGATCTACAAGACGCCGGGTAGTTGCAATGCCTGCCCGGACGGCACGTTGACGCCGGTCCAATTCCATTGGGATGGAAAGCAAGTCCAGACGATCGGGACGCCACCGAAATAACATCATCGCAATATGCGATCCAGGGCGGTGTGCAGCTCGGCGGGCGGATCAGGCGGCAGGCTCGGCATGCGCCAGGCAATGATCTGATCGGGGCGCACGAGCAGCGCGCCGGCAGGGGATATGCCGACGGTTTCGGGCCAATCCTGGTCGAGCTCATGGATTTCCAACGCTGGATCGGCTTTCCATGCGGTGCCTGCTGGACCGACCAGCAGGGCACAGGACGTCTTGATGAGGTCGAGCGTGGAGCGACCGTCGGGAAGCCGGCGATGAGGCAGTCGAGTCCCGGGTTGGCCGGTGAGATCCAGATGCGTCATGGTGTGCGTGCTGCCGTCGTCGATGAACGCACCCGCACGGTAGCGATTCCCGAGGATCAGCGCGATCGGATCGGCGAGTGGTGTGGCGTCGGTGGATTCGCGATTCATGCTGCGCAGGTCGGCGGTTCGGATGCTCGACTGGTCGGCGATATACCAGCCGACCGGGCGACGTTCGGCGTGGTAGGTGTCCAGTAATGTCGGATCGGCCTCGTCGCGGAGTACAGCCGCCAACTTCCAGGCGAGATTATGCACATCCTCGATGCCGGTATTCGCGCCCGCGGCGGCGAAGGGCGGCATGACGTGTGCGGCGTCACCGGCCAGGAAAACGCGGCCCACACGGTATTGCTCGGCGACGAACATTCCTGGCTCCCAGGGCAATACGCTGACCAGCTCGATCGGAATATCGGGAACGCCGATGGCCGTTCGCAAGACGCTCGGCCATTCATCCGTGGGACGGTCAACTCCCTCGGTGGTGGTGAATATCCAGCGCTGTGACCCGTCGACCGAGGCGAAAGCTCCTGGTGCGTCGGCATTCTCGATCTGACAGAGGTTGAATTCGCGGCCGCGCACCAACCCGGCGAGATCGGCGCGGAAGTACACGTTGACGGCTCGGCCGAGCGTGCCACGCCCATCGCGCGGAATACCCAGCCGCTCGCGGATCGGACTCGACGCGCCGTCGGCGGCGATCAGGTAGTCCGCTCGCAGTCGCTCGACCGTGCCATCGGCGGCGCGGATCGTGGCGGTGATGCCATCGGTCTCGTCGACGAAGTCGGCGAGCTCGACGCCGAATCGCACATCGCAGCCGCGGGCCACGGCAATGCGCCGCAGCACCGGCTCCAGCAGGTCCTGGGCACACAGGCAGGCGGTGGCCGGGGTGATGGTCGACCAGTCCGGCACCCCGCCGGGCAGCGTGAAGGGGATTCGTTCGGCCTGCGCGAGCGTCGGACCGGCCGCGAATTGCTGGTACTCGGCGAGGTCGCGGGCCGCGTCCAGCACCTCCTCGGCAATGCCGAGCTGGCCGAACAGTTCCATGGTCCGGATATTGACGCGCCGGGCCTTGGGTTGCGGTGAGGTGCTCGGTCTGCGTTCGACCAGCACCGTTGCTACGCCATGCCGACGCAGGAACAGCGCGGCCGACAGTCCGACCAATCCGCCACCGGCAATTAGAACACGAGGTGCGTGTACTTTGTACATCATGTGTACGTTGTACACGAATGGTTGAATGCCTGGCAAGGAGGTGGCAGTGGGCGAGCGCCAGCGAGGTGGAGGCATGAGTGAGGATTCGTCGCCGCCCGGACCGTTGATCTGGTCGCTCCCGGAACCGCCGGGCCGACCGACCACGACGCTGAGCCGGGCGAGCATCCTGCGTGCGGCATTGACCGTGGCTGATGCCGAGGGTGCGCGGGCGCTGACCATGCGGCGGATCGCCACGGCGGTCGGTGCGTCCACGCCGATGTCGCTGTATCGCTATGTCGGCAGCAAGGACGGTCTGGTCGACCTGATGATCGACGCCGTCTACGGCGAGATTCCGCTGCCCGCAACGCCTTCGGGGCATTGGCGCACCGCACTCGAAGAGCTTTCGCTGGCCACCTGGTCGGTGATCCAGCGCCACCTCTGGTTCGGTGAACTCGTGCATACCAGACCGCCGCTCGGGCCGAATGCGCTGCGCTACTTCGACTTCCGTTTCGCCCTCTTGGAGCCCCTCGATATCGCCGCCGACGATATGACGCTGATCACCGCGGCCGTCGACGGCCACCTCATCGGCGCCGCCCTGCAACTCGCCGAAGAGAACCGCATGCGGGCCCGCGCCGGACTGCGCACCGACGACGAGCTGGCCGCCGCCGCGCGACCGATGCTGGCGCCGATCCTCGCCGACGGTCGCTACCCGGCCTTCGCACGCTGGATCGCCGCGCGCACCACCACCACCGGCGTCGACCCCGTCGAGTGGACGCTGACCAGCCTGCTCGACGGCATCACGGATCGTCTCCGACTGCCGAGATAACTCAGTTCGCGGCATCGATCGGGACGTAGCGCGTGAGGATGTTGTCGGAGTCCTCGAAGGTTCGGGTTTCCACCCGTCGCAGGGCCGGATGGTCGCCGATGAAGATCGGGGTGCCCGCGCCGAGCGTGGTCGCCCCGATCACCAGATGCAATTCATCCACCAGGCCGTGGATCAGCAGGTCGTTCCACAGGATTCGGCTGGCGAAGACGACGATATCGCCGCCCGGCTGTCGCTTCAGCTGAGCGATCGCCTCGTAGACATCGGAGCGGGCGACGATGCGGGTGTTGTTCGCCCAGGCGTGGTCCGCTGGTGGAAGTTCCGCGTGGTCGGAGACCACGACCTTGTCGATGGCGTTGTAGCGCTTGGAGAATTCGCGATTGGTGGTCGAGGACGTCGGATCGTGCTCGACATTCGGCCAGAAGGCGCTGAACATCCCGTAGGACGTGCCGCCGAGCAGGACGGTATCGGCATTCCGGATGTGCTCGAGGTTGGTGCGGTCGAAAGATTCGTCCATCGGCAGGGCCATGACATTGCCGCCCGGGCCTTCGAAGTAGCCGTCCAGCGACATGATGTTGACGACGATGAGCTTGCGCATTTCGATCCTTCCGGTTCATCACGCCTCGGTGGCGCATACCCGTGGGTCGGAGCGCGGCTCGGTGCTTCGACATAGATCGGTCACGGTTCGATAACGCCTCAGAATGGGTCCAGTGAGTCTGCGGGATATCCGACGAACCGAACGGACCGAACCTAGCGGGATATTCGCCAATGGGTTGCTATGGTCGTCGCGCGTCGATCGGACGACCTTGTCTGCATGCTGCGTACCAATCGAGAGGGGATCACGAGTTGTCGGGGCATGGAGTGGCACCTGCGCTTATGCGGTGGGTTCGACTGGCGACCGTTGTCGCCGCCGTTGTGGCACTTGCTTCGAGTGCTGGTGGCTCCGCGACCGCCGAGCAAAGCGTCGACAGCACCCTCGGTGAGCGATGGACCGCTATGCACGACGGCCCGCAGGAGTACCCCGATGTCCATATCGACTGGGATGTCCCGATTCGCATGAGTGACGGCGTCATACTCAAGGCGAATGTGTATCGGCCCGTCGATGCGGCGAACACGGTGGTCGACAAGCCGTTGCCGACGATCGTGAATCTCACGCCCTACACCAAACTCATTAGCAATCTGGTGGATTCGGCCTTCGCCGCGCCCGGGCTGCGGCCTTTCACCATGGATATGGTCCGGCGCCTCAATCTGTCCGGCACGCCGATCAGCGGATTCGGCGAGCTGATGCACGCACTCGACGGCGGCATGATCCAAACCGTGCTCGGCATCGACCGCAATCTCATCCGCAGCGGCTACACATTGGTGGTCGCGGACGTCCGTGGTACCGGCTTCTCCCAGGGCGCCTGGAACACCCTCGGCAAGCGTGAACAATTGGACACCCTCGAGGTGATCGATTGGGCGGCCGAGCAGCCGTGGTCCAACGGCACGGTCGGTATGAGTGGCGGCTCCTATGCCGGTATCAATCAACTGCGGGCGGCCGAAAACGCCCCTGCCGCACTGAAAGCCATCTTCCCGGTGGAGGCGGGCAGCGATCTCATGCGCGATGTCGTCGCGCCCGGCGGCGGCATCGGCACGACCTTCCTGCCGCTGTGGTTGAACAATGTGAACCAGACGAAGCTGATTCCCGATGTGCAGGCGATGCTCAACGGCACCTTCGATTGGAAATGGCTCCAGTCCAGGGTGGCCGATCCGACAACCAATTCCGATCTGCTCGCCCAGGCGCTGCTCACCCCGTCGCTGGACCGGGTGCCGACGGCACTTGCCGCGGCACTCGACGACAACAGTGAATTCCGGCAGGGGATCCTGGGGCATCCGGAGCGAATTACGGTGCCCACCTTCATGTATGGCGGCTGGCATGACATCTTCGCCAATAGCGCGTCCAAACTTTACAACGTCATCCCACTGCCACAGGCGAAGAAGCAGTTACTGATCGGCGATACCTACCATGCGAATCCGGGTGCCGGTACCGGTGCGCCCGGCGCGCCGCCGCGGTTGGATGTGCTGCAGCGGGTGTGGTTCGACAAGTGGCTCAAGGGCATCGACAACGGCATCGGCGACTTCGGGCCGATCACGCTGTGGGAGCAGGGTTCGGGCTGGAAGACCTTGGGGCAGTTCCCGGAACGCGACGTCACACATCACCGTGTCTACCTGTCCTCGGCGTCGAGCGATACCGCCGAGCACGCGGTGCACGACGGGTCACTGGCCTCGACGAAGCCGAACGAGCGCGTCGCCCTGCAGGTCGCGCCCGGGATGACCACGGCATGCTCACGCGATACCGCGCAGGGCTCCGCCGGTTTAGCCGCGCCATTCGATATCTGCGCCAAGGATTCCCGTATTGCCGAGGGCAACGGGCTGACCTTCACCAGTGCGGAGATGAGTGAGCCGACCGTGATCTCCGGGCCGATCAATGTGCACCTCAATGCGGTTCACGATGCGAGGGACGGCTATTGGGACGTCACCGTCAACGATGTCGCGCCCGACGGCACATCGACCGTATTGACCACCGGCCAGCTCACCGCGTCACTGCGCGCGGTGGACGAGTCGCGGAGCGTGCGTTCGGCGAGCGGCGATTACACCGCCCCGTACAACCCGATCACCCTGGAGAGCATGCTGCCCGTCGTGCCGGGAAACCCCGTGACGCTGGATATCGCGGTCATCCCGACACAGGCCCTCTTGCTGCCCGGCCACCGGCTGCGGGTGGATGTGTTCGCCGGAAACGCGCCGAAGGCATTGGCATTTCGGCCGATGCTCAACGCCACCGAACTCAAGCCGCAATATCTGCAGCTCGATCCGGATGCGCCGAGCTTCGTCAATCTGCCCACGAACCGGCCCATCCCCTGAAATGTGGCGAAAAGCTTGACTCAGCCGGGAGCGGCGAGTTATTCTATAAATGGGAAGCAATTCAGCGTGGGTTCGACGTAACCCAAAAACAGTGGTTCCTATTCTGATTCCGCACTCGACATTCCATGAGTGTGAGTGTAATTTTGGACGTTGCGCTGGTTGCCTCCTGTCCACCTCACGAACCAATCGTTGTAAACATCATCCGCTGTGGTGATGTTTCCTTCGTGGTGCGCGAGTTTCGTTCGGGTGCGTGGCCGGGGCGAAATTCGTCAGTAGACAAGCGATGTTCGCGCATTGCGTGAGGGGAAGGACGCACCTTGTCAGAATCGAGTCGGACGGTCGGTGCACCGAAGCGGATTTCCTTCGCCAGGATCCGGGAGCCGCTGGAGGTCCCCGGCCTGCTCGACGTGCAGACCGATTCGTTTGCCTGGTTGATCGGCGGCCCAGAATGGGAGACCCGCGCCGCCGCGCTCGGCGTGGGTGATTCGACGGGCGGACTGCAGGAGGTGCTCGAGGAGCTTTCGCCGATCGAGGACTTCTCCGGGTCGATGTCGCTTTCTTTCTCTGATCCTCGTTTCGAGGAGGTCAAGGCCTCT